>JAKSBM010000375.1 GCA_022361135.1 Desulfobacterales bacterium
GGCGGGAAATTGAATGATGAAACTGGCCCCTTCCCCTTCCCGACTTTCAATGTCAATGGTTCCGGAATAATCCTTTATGATTCCAAAGCTGATACTGGTTCCCAAACCGGTTCCCTTTCCCGTCTCCTTGGTGGTGAAAAAAGGCTCGAATATCCGCTTCCGGGTGGCATGGTCCATGCCTGGTCCGTTGTCCTGGACCACCACGGTGAGATACTCCCCTGCGGGGAAGAGTTTAATTTTAAATGAAGGTTGATCGGTTTCGGCCATGAGCATGGCCTGGGCTCCGTTTGAGAGGATATTGAAAAAAACCTGTTGGATTTCCGAAGCCCGGCAGGGAACAGGGGGAAGATCCGGAGCATAATCCCGGTTCACCACAATCTTCCTAAAATCAAACTTCCGTTTGAGGTTGTAATCGCTCTCGGCCAATTCCAATGTTTTTTCCATGAGTAGGGAAATGTCCTCGGGGATGAGACCGGATGCACTTTTCCGGGAAAAAGATAGCATATTGGCCACAATGGCTGCGGCCCGCTGCCCGGCCTTCAGCACCGAATCGATCATCTTGGGAATGTCCCGCTTTTTCAGATATTGATCCATGGCCTGGAAATCCAGCCCCACCTCGTCTGCCGCAGCGACATTGGCCGGCAGTTCAGCCTTTTCCACCCGATTGCGGATCACCTGGATGTTCTGGAGAATCCCTGCCAGGGGGTTATTGATTTCATGGGCCATGCCAGCGGCCAATCCCCCCAGGGAAACCATCTTTTCAGACTGGACCACCATTTCCTCCAGGCGAAGCCGTTCGCTTTCCTGGTATTTCAAACTCAGGGCTTCCCCCAGGGCCAACCCCAGCATCTGGCATGCTTCCTGATCCTCCGAGGCAAAGCCTTCTTCCTTATCCAGGAAAACCACCAGTCCGGTCTGCTTGGGGCCCACACGGAAATAAAATCCCATGAAATTGAGAACACCGTCCAATTCCGGGATGTGGGGCATGAAATTGGGATGGGACTGGAGGTCATTGATGGTGATTACTTCGGATCCCTGTGGAATAAGTTGGCGCAATTCCCTAAGCTGGGCCGTGAGTTTGGCCTCCGATTCCAAATCATTACCATTGCGGCTGGGTAAAAGTAAATCAACGTCTCCCTTTTCCCCCTGGACTCCCACCATGCATTTGTCGCAGGAAACCACCTCCCGGGCAATGGGAACGAAGAGTCCGGCAACGTCGTGGCTGGAGTCCGCCAGCATGGTTTTTTTAAAGAAGGTATTTACCGCTGCAATGATTTGGCTTTGACGGAGGATCTTTCTTTCATGGATGGCCTTCTGGGACAACTCATCTCCCAACTCCCGGTTGGTGGCCTCCAGGACTTCCACCTTTTCCTTGATGGCATCCCGCATGACGGCAAAATTCCGGGAAAGCACGCCCACCTCTCCCCGACCATTATCTGGAATTTCCTTATCCAGATTTCCATTGGCGATTTCCGAGGCCACATCGGCCAGTCGGGAAATGGGCTGCATGAGTTGTGTGATGATGAAAATCAGAACCAGGACCAACAATCCGATCACGGCAAAGGTCAGGCCCAGCATCTGATTCCTGAATCCTGCCATGTTCTTTTCAATGAGGCCGGTATTATAAACCACCTCCATGCGCCCCAGCTTCAATCCCTTATAATAGACGTAAAACCGTTTGGGGATATCCACCCCTCCGGGCGCAAAGGAACGCCTTAAGGTGATGTCAATGTCGATGTCGGCTTCGCTGATGGAGATCTTTTTCATGTTTTCATCATCGAAAAAGGTCTCCATGTTCACCTTAAGGGTTTCCTTGTCCACGTTGTACAAGGGCCTGGCATTCACCAGTTTCATCATGTAGATGGATTTGTTGATTTTGGCATTCAGGCTGTGGAGTTCCTGATTACGAATCTGCCCTGTGAAATAGAAACAAAGAAAAAAATTGATAATGGATGAAGCAACTACAACGGCGATGACAATCTGAGATCGGAGCCCCATAATTATTTACTTTCATAGGAAATATCGGGTTGAGATTTAGCATCATGACATAGAAGTAAGAATTAAGCAAATACCTTTGGATCGTCACAGACCTTTCTCACCAGGGCCCGGTAATCTGAAGATGCAATGGAACCGGGTGCAAATTCAAATATGGATTTTCCAAAGGAGGGTGCATCGGAAAGGACTTCGCTGTAGTGAACCGGGTCACAGATGTGGTCTGGATACAATTGCGCCAGTCTTTCGTATAATTTTTTGGGTTTTTCCACACGAATATCCAAAAATGTGGGGACAATGTATTTCAACTGAACTTCCTTACGATATCGACGAATGGCGTTCAAGCTTCTGAAAAATTCAGCCAAGGCATGGAAGGGCATTACCTCAAGGGCAACGGGAATCAACACCTCTTCGGCATAGAACAAAACATTGACCGTCAATTGATCCCAGCCCGGCGAGGTGTCCAGCAGGATGAAATCATACTTATGTTCAAAGGGAGCAAGTGCTTCTGCCAAAGCCCATTCCGCACCAAAACTCTTCCGGTCAATGAGTCGCTTTACTCCGGCCAGCCCCCGGCCGCCACCCAGCACCCAAAGATTTTTCCGGGCCTCGTTGATGCAGTCCTCGGGGGCGTGATCCCCGGACAGGAGTTCTGCCAGGCCGGCCTTGGGCTTCACTCCCAAAAGGTAAGCAGCCTGGCCCTGGGTATCGGTGTCCACAATCAGCACCCGATATCCTGCCAAGGCGAGCCCCGCACCCAGATTCACACAGGTGGTGGTTTTTCCCACGCCGCCCTTGCTCAGGGTGACGCAGAGTTTCCGGGTTATGGCCTCGGTTTCCATATTGCCCGAATCAACGGGGAATTTACAATGACAGGTCTTACAGGTTACCTTAATTCGCCGCCCCTGGTCTAAATGGGGTTGAATCAATTTGGGATCAACCTGATGACGCCCACTGCATTGGGGACAAACAATGATCATCTGTTTACCTCCTGCTCTAAATGCGTGAGAATCGCCTGGGCCGCCACATCGGCAACCTTATTCAACTCAAGCCCGCGCCCCGGATTTTGAAGGGAAAAGCGAATCTTGATTTTGGATTCATGCTCCAGCACCACAACGGAAAGATCCTCGCGACTGCGAATTTCCATGGGTTCGATGGGTTCTTCTTCTGGTGCTTGGTAGGAGTGCAAGGCGTCTTGATAAATCAAATGATCTAATTTTTCGGTGCCTTCGCCCAGCTCCATATCATCGGCGCTTAAAATTTCTCCCATGATATCCTGCTGTGTACTCATGCTGCACTGTCCTTTCCAGTTCCCCCACAGGGAAAATCAAACTTCCTGTGGACGGGGATTTATTGATTCCATGAATGCCTTGAAATTTCACTACGATTTAGAATAAAAATGAAGGTTTATGACAAAAAAATACCTAGATTTATAAAATATATCAGGAGGGGTGGTGGGAGGCAAGGGAAAAGAAAAATCAATAAAAAAGGCGCAGCCGAAACGGCTGCGCCTTTTTTATTTAAATATGCTTAAAGCTGTATGGCTTAGTGTGCGCCCAGAGCAGCTACAGCACCTTTCAGTGCGGGATGAGCATACATCAGAATCAGAGCAACAACCAGAGCGTAGATACACAGAGATTCGATCATGGCCAGACCGATCAGCATGTTAACCTGGATTTTACCAGCAGCTTCGGGGTTTCTGGAAATACCACTCATTGCGCCGGAAAGACCCAGACCCTGACCAATGCCACAACCGAAAGCTGCGATACCAATTGCGAGACCTGCTGCCCATACACTACCAACTAGAAATTCCATGTTTTACTCCTTAAATTAAATATATATTAAAAATAACGGGCTTCTTCCAAAAGTCCCGTAAAAACGCTTAATGAGCTTCCTCAATCGCACCGGCAATGTACATGGTGGAGAGCAGGAAGAATACAAAGGCCTGTACCAGGGCCACGAAAGAACCCAGAGCCATAACCGGCAGGGGAGCCAGGAATGCGCCGCCCAGGGTCAACAGAATAATCACAACCAGCTCATGGCCTGCCATGTTTCCGAAAAGACGGAAGGTAAGGGACAGAACTCTTGCAGAGTGGCCGATGATTTCAATGGGAAGGAACAGGGGGATCATTGCAGGTACAGGTCCCAGGAAATGTTTGATGTATTTCGCACCGTGCATCTGCACACCAATCACGTGGCTCCATACAACGGCGATCAGCGCCAGGGCCAGGGTGGTGTTAATATTTGCCGTGGGCGGAAAGAAAGAGGGAACCAGACCCATCAGGTTGCCCAGAAGGACAAAAAGAAAAATGGTGAACACCAGGGGGAAGGACTTGCGGCCCTCTTCACCGGTAATCGTTACCATGAACTCTTCCAGACCGGAAATCAACACCTCAAATACGTTCTGTGCAGTTTTGGGCACCAGGGAGATGCTTTTGCCGCCGAGCCATCCCAAAAAGATGAGGATGCCCATGGCCAGCCACATGTAAACCACGTGAGGATTGCTTGCAGCCCAATTTTCCAAACCGAACATACCGAACAATGAAGTAAGAATTAAATATGGATGTTCCACCTTATACCGCCTCCTTGAATAATATCCTTGTTAACTCAATCACCGTTGCTATAAACATACTTGCAACTACAACCGAAAGGCCCGCCAGTAGTCCTAACGGATGAACAATATGGTTTGATATCAGCAGGAAAATAATCCCCCCGCTTATTGCAAATCGGATGTAATACTTGACAAGAAGATTCCCCACCAGGGAATTCCCCTTCTCCATTACACGCTCTTGGCAAATATTTCTAATGACGGTCTGCTTGAGCAAATGAAAGTTAACCGCCACAATCAAACCACCGATGAAGACCCCCAGATATACTTTCTGGGGCATCGTCAAGGCAATCAAACTGGCACCCAGAAACAGGACCCAGTTGGTTTTCGTGACAAAGTTGACTATTTTTTCAAGATCCGCCATTTAAAATCCGTTTTAAAAACAGCTGTAAAATTAAAAACGTTTACCTTTCTGCCCTGCCCGGATGATGTTGCTGAAACCGGCCGCAATGCCGAAAAACAGCCCCACAAACAACAGGATAGGTTCCGTATCGAATTTTTTGTCCAGCCAGATACCGATGCCCAGCCCGATGAAAATGGAGAGGGCCACCGACATGCCGAGGCTGGCAAAATACCCTATTTCCCTGAAGGCTTTGCCTTTATCCTTTTTCATCAGTCTACCTTTACGGACGTGTCATCTTCCGGCGTCCAAAATTTCAATTATCTTGAGAGCAAATATCATATGCGTTACCCTAAGTCAACGTGAAAAACCCCTTTAGCAGATATCCAGAAAACCTTTGCTATGCTCGGTTTTCACCCGTCCCACGCAACATCCTGATATCCCTTTTTCTTCTAGACGATCCACATATAAACCGGTTTGATCCGACGGCAGGCTCACCAGCAATCCCCCCGAGGTCTGGGGATCAAAAAGCAGATCTGTCAGCACCCGGTCCACCCCATTGTCCACCCGGGTGTGGGTTTTAAAAAACTGCCGGTTTTTATGTGCACCGGCCGGAACCATCCCCATGGCCGCATAGTCCAGGACCCCGTCCAGCAATGCCACCTGCCCTGCCACAAGTTCGATGTGCATCCGGCCGCCCTTGGCCATTTCCAAGAGATGACCTGCCAGGCCGAACCCGGTAACATCGGTGCAGGCATGGATATCCAAACCTGTCATGGCTTCCGCCGCATACCGGTTGAGCCGGGCCATGCTCTCCACGGCGGCAGCGACCTGTGTCTCATTGGCAAGCCCGCCTTTTTGAGCCGTTGACATCACCCCGGTGCCCAAAGGCTTGGTCAGGATGATCTCATCACCCGGCTGTACTGTTGAGTTGGCAAGTACCTGGTCCGGATGGACGGTACCGGTAAC
>JAKSBM010000779.1 GCA_022361135.1 Desulfobacterales bacterium
CCAGGGGCTTTTGGCCCGTGGCACCATCACCTTCAGCCAGAGTTCCGGTAAAATCGTTGATTTCACCATGAGTGAGATGACCGGCCGCATCGGCAATTTCAAAGCCAACGGGGTAAACACCACCAAGGATGTGGATTACCAAATCACGGATTACGACGCCGTGGCCCTGGACGGCTACGGATTCAGCCTGGAATTTGATGGTTCAGCCTGGTCCTTCACCGATCAGAATAACGATAATCTGATCACTGCAGCCGACTTGCCGGACAACTATGGGAACGCGCAGATTGTTTTCTCGGACAGCCAGAATATCCACATTGTTCTGGATCCCAATTCCAATGCCGATACGGAACCGGATTTGAAAATCAAATTGGCCCATCCGGCCGTGGCCACGGATTCCATCGGTTTTGATATCAATAATAAGAACGACCTCCACACCCAGGGGATTTCCGGTACCACCTATGTCGGAGATACGGCCAACGATAATACCTCCATGCAGATCAATGACCCCGGCGTCATGGATGTGGACGCCGACGGGTTGGGGATTATTTGGAATCCCCGTACCGAATCCTGGCATTGGAGCAATCCCGAGGTGGCCCAGTCCGCCGGAACCCTGGTTTCCAGTTATCAAACCAATGATACGGCTACGATCACAACTTCCATGGTGACGGTGAATAATGCAGAAGACGTGAACATGGTCACCGAAGGGATGAAACTGCGTTATAATAATGTTATCGGGGCCTGGGATTGGAATCAAAACTTAAAAGAAGAAGATTTCATCGATACCCAATTCAGTTTTACCCCCACCAATAATCCCGTACTCAGCATTGTCAGTGAAGGAAGTCAGGGGGCCGTTGCCTCCACCGATGCCCTGGGTAACCCCACCACGATTACCCTGACCTGGGAAGGGGGAACAGCAGGTGGGTCGGCTACCGGGTGGACGGTTTCCAGTGGCGGTGGTAATACCATGTTTGCCATTGATACGGCTGCCTCCGATAATTCCCAGGTCCAGTTTTTGATGTGGGAGAATACAGGGGTCGGCAGTTCTTCCGGTGCATCCACGGTGCGGTATTCCTTTGGGTCTAATTTGACCACCTCTGGAAACCAGACCATTGAGTTTGGTGTGGACCCGTCTCCGCCCAATGAATATCCCAATGCCGTTGTTTCAGCGGCAGTCACTGGCACCACCAATGACATTGCCCTGGATCTGGATTCCGATAATGTTGTGGATCTCCAGTTTGACGTCACCACATCTGCGGCAGCCGCATTGGGTGGGCAAACCTTCTCCTTTAACCTGAATCCGGACGTTCCCCCCGAGGAATATGCCGACGCCACCCTCAGGGGAGATAAGGACCGCGCCGTCATTGATCTGGATGGCTCGGGCAATGAGGAAGACAAGGAGGACATTGTCTTTGAATTTAAAACGGCATTGAAATCCGGTACCAGCACCCATCCCTACGAAGACCGCAGTGAAATTAATTTCAATATCAAGGGCTCCACGGCCTGGACCAAAATTTCCAAGGACCAGATCCAGCAGACCGGCTATTACAGCTTTTCCGCCGATTTCCTGGGCGGGGAGTTCGGCAGTACGGAAAATGACATTAAATTGGACATCGGGACCCGGTATGATGGGAATAATTTCATCAATGACTCCATGAGTACCACCCAGTTTTCCAAGTCCTCGGCCACGGTGTTCCAGGATGCCGACGGATATGCCGCAGGTGACCTCCAGCGGGTGAGTGTGGCCGCCGACGGGGTCATCACCGGGGTATATTCCAATGGGCAGTTGATTCCCCTGTTCCGGGTGGGTCTGGCCAAGTTCCAGAATAACTTCGGTCTTTCCAATGCCGGTGGAAACCTCTTCTCGGAAACCCGGGAAAGCGGCGGGGCCATTACCAATAAACCGGGTGAAAACGGTCTGGGTAAAATTTCCCCCAACTCATTGGAGATGTCCAACGTGGATATTTCAGAGGAATTTGTCTCCATGATCACCAACCAGCGTGGATTCCAGGCCAATTCCAAGACCATCACCACGGTTGATGCCATGATGCAAACCGTTATTCAGATGAAACAATAACCAGTATAATCGCTACCCCAAGCCCCGGTCATTGATATGGCCGGGGCTTTTTTATTGGATTTGTCTTGGATCCGTCAAAGTCTTGACGCTGACCTCCCGGTGGCGTGGATAGAAATCTTTTTACAAACATGTCCTTTGGACCCTATAATCAGGCCATCACCGGCTTCTCTGGGTGGATTTTAAAAAATCCCATCTTCTGGCATGGGGTTTGCTAAATTATCGATCATAGAATTATATTCAGACCCATGACACAAAGGCGATGGAATTGTGACCGAAGATTTGCTGGATGAAAACAAGGATGAAGGGGTTGGGGAGGAAGGTGCTCCTCCGGGAAAGGGTGCAAAAATCAAGGCCGGCCTGGCCCGCATGGGGCAATTGGCAGCCAAGCGGAAAAAATGGCTGGTTCTGGGAATGGCCGGGGTGATGCTGGTCATTCTGCTGGCCTCGGTCTGGTTTTTTTTCATGGCCCCCAAACCTGCAGAAGACGTGCCCTTGAAGGCCGAGGCCGGTGCTGAGGCGCCTGAAACGCCCCCGGTGGAAGAGGTGGTGTTTGAGGACATTGTTAAATTGGATCCCTTCACCCGGATTCGGCTGGCCGATGGGTCTGCCCTGGAATTCCTCAATGTGGATGTGGCTTTGGAATTGATGGATTACCGTTTCCGGCGTCAGGTCTTTTCCAAGAAAGACCGGATTCGGGATATTATCACCACCCAGTTCCGGGAAATTCAATGGGCCGAGCTGCGCAATGCTTCGGGCAAAATTCGATTAAAATATGCGGTCCTGAAACGCATTAATTCCGTTTTTCCCAAACCCATGGTCCGTAATCTTTATTTTACTAATTTTATAATGCAGTGATGATACCATGAGTGAAATTTTATCACAGGATGAAGTTGACAGTCTGCTGGATGGTCTGGATTCCGGAGAAGTCGAAGCCGAGGCCGATGTAGAGGGTGCCTCCGCCGAGGTGGCCGACGGTGTGGTGGCCTATGATTTTACCAGCCAGGACAAGGTGGTCCGGGCGCGGATGCCCACCTTCGATGTCATCAACGAGCGGTTGTCCCGGGAAGTGCGTGCCTCCCTGTCATCCCTGCTGCAGACCAATGTGGATGTCAGTGCCAATCCCTTTGATACCCTGAAATTTTCCGAATTTGTCAGAAGCCTGCCGGTTCCGACCAGTCTCCATGTATTCAGGATGGAACCGTTGAGGGGGCATGGGCTTGTGGTCTTTGAAAGCCAGCTGGTCTATAACCTGATTGATACGTTTTTCGGCGGGG
>JAKSBM010000993.1 GCA_022361135.1 Desulfobacterales bacterium
AAATTCACGATCATTTAAAAAGATTTCCCACACGGGCGACTGTATGACCTGCCAATCACACCCGGGGGATCAGGCGATGGCGGGGGGAGGGAGATGGAGCGGGCGTTAAGGACCTTGGCAGCTTCAGGAAGAATGGGCCAGGGGCCTTCGCAGACGTTGCGGTCAGGACGACCGCAACGGTGGTAGCGGAATCTTCCTCCCCCCGTCATCGCCGGGTTGGAAGAAAAACCTTCGAATCAAATGGAAAAAGGCCCACCCATTGCAATCTCCCAAACGGATTCAATCGGAACGTTATCTTAAGAATCGCTATATTTCTAAGCAATCACCACTTACTACCGTTCCAAACCAACGGAAAAAACATTAAAGGCCAAACAAAAATAAAAGAAGCCCGGCGGGACATCCCACCGGGCCGAAACTTCAAACAAAATCCAGATCAATCAGGCATAGAAAATTTGGGCATTCCCCCCAAGCACGGCCTCCCGCTGTTCCGGGGTCAGTCCCGTACCATCCAGATCCTTATAATACCGACTGGGGGGGAGAAGGGGGTAATCCGTACCAAAGAGGACCTTGTCCCCCACACCGGCCTGGAAGGCCATATCATACACCTGGGGATCATAGAGATAGGGAGACGCCGCCGTGTCGTACCAGATATTCTTCAGGTTATCCTTCAGCTGCTTTTTCATGACATGGTAGAAAAAGATCCCCCCGCCCCAGTGGGCCAGGATGATTCTATTCTCGGGAAAGGCCTTGGCCAGGGTAAGGATCTGATCCAGGGTCACCGGGGTCTTTCCCGGGTAGGGGTGTCCCACCGGCTCATTGGTGTGGATCATGCAGGGCAGATCTCCCTTTTCCCGGAGGACATCCATGACCGGCTCCAGGAAACGGATGGCCGTCTCATCGATGCCGGACATATAAAAGGCCAGCTCACCGACCCCGGACAAACCGGCATCAATGCAGCGCTCCGCTTCACGGGCCGCCCCGGTCCAGGACACGTCAAAACAGGCCAGCCCCCGGATCCGGTCCGGATGGGCCTGGACACTTTCAATGATATGGTCATTGTTGGCCACGGCATAGTCGGGATTCCGCCAGGGGAAACCGGAAACCACGGAGATATCCACCCCTTGTTCATCCATGATATCAATCATTTCATCAACCGTGGTGATCTTGGATTTAGGGGATCCGTAGAGGAGTTTAAACTCAGGTTCATTGGCGAAATAACGGGAGCGATCTTCCCGCACAGCTTCAGGAAACAGGTGGGTGTGAGAGTCAATAATCATCCGGTTCTGCCTCTATCATTAAATATTGAAAAAAAGATACCGGCACTATATATTAATTGACCTATGCAAACAAGGGTCAAAACAAGGGATTCAATGGCGTATTATCCGGTCTTTCTCAACCTGAAGGGGCGGCAATGCCTCGTGGTGGGAGGCGGGGGCGTAGGCACGCGCAAAGCCTTGATGTTAAAGCGATGCGGCGCCACGGTCAAAATCATCAGTCCGGAAATTTCTCCGGAATTGGAAGCCAGCGAACTGGCCGTTGAAAAACGGGAATTCACCCCGGAGGATCTGGACCGGATTTTCCTGGTATTTGCCGCAACGGGAAATGCCCAAGTGAACCAGACCATCCTTGAACAGGCCCAGGAGCGAAACATCCTCTGCAATTCGGCCGATGCCCCGGACCAGGGGGATTTCATCCTTCCGGCAGTGGTCCAAAGGGGGGATCTGGTCTGCGCGGTTTCCACCTCCGGTGCCAGCCCGGCCCTGTCCAAAAAGATCCGCCGGGATCTGGAGTCCTTTTTCGGCCCGGAGTACGAACCCTTCCTGGCCCTCATGGCCCAAATCCGCAAAAGACTTCTGGGCCGGGGCCACGACCCCCAGGGCCACAGGCAGATTTTCAGACAATTGGTGAATATGGACATTCCCCAATGCATTGCCCAAAATGATATACCGGCCATTGATGCTGCCTTGGCCGACCTCATCGGAACCGACTTTACCTATTCCAACCTTATGTCACAGGAGTCATAAATGGGATCTAACCTCGTGGCCAACTTCCTCCAGGCAGCCGTCTTTTTCTATATGGTTAGCATGGTGGGCTACCTGATTTACTTCGTCAAGCAAGGGGATGGAATTCAGCGCCTTGCGGTCCGCCTCCTCACCCTGGGGGTGGGGGTTCACCTGATCTACACCCTGGCATTGGGGTATTCATTGGGGGCCATGCCCGTGCGCAATCTATCCCAATCCCTCTCCATTGCCGCCCTGGCCTTTGGATGTATGTTCATCTATATCCAGCACCGGTTTAAACTCAAGGTATTGGGGGTTTTTGCCTCCATGCTCCTGGCCCTGACCATGACGGCGGCCGTTGTCACGCCCCAGACCGGCACCCCGCCGGAAACCGCCCTCAAGGGATTTTGGTTCTATGCCCACATCATCATGGTCTTCAGCGGAGAAGCCGCCCTGGCCCTGGCCTGCGGCACCGGTATCCTCTACCTTCTCCAGGAACAGGGGATCAAGGCCAAGACACCGGGCTTTTTCTTTAAGCGCCTCCCTTCACTGGACCTGCTGGACAACACCGGTTCTGCCCTTTTGAACACCGGATTTGCCCTGCTCACCGCCGGGCTGATCACCGGATTCATATATGCCAAAATCATCTGGGGTCGATTCTGGAGCTGGGACTTGAAAGAGCTGTTTTCCATGGGGTCCTGGCTGGTTTATGCCGCCATCCTCCATTTCCGATTCCACTCGGGATGGCGGGGACGAAAATCGGCCATCATGACCATCGTGGGCTTCCTTTTCCTAATTTTCACCTTTTTGGGCGTGAACCTCCTTTGGGGCGGACACCACCAGGAATTTACCAAATAGCGGAAACAACATGTCGAACATCATCTTAATTGGCGCCAACCATAAAACCGCCCCTGTGGAAATCCGGGAAAAGCTCAGCTTTTCCGCAGACGAATCCTGGGCAGCCCTGGAAGAAATCAAAACCCTCCCCGGCATCCGGGAGGGGCTGATCTTCTCCACCTGCAACCGGATGGAACTCCTCTATATCCCCTCGTCCAATGCACCGGGAACCGACCCGGACATGGTGGAGGAAATGATCGCCTTCATCGGGCGGCAAAAGGGATTGGCCGTGGATACATTCCGCTCCAGCCTATACATCCACAAAGGGGATGAGGCCATCCGCCACCAATTCCGGGTGTCGGCCAGCCTGGATTCCATGATGGTGGGCGAACCCCAGATCCTGGGCCAGGTGAAGCAGGCCTATAAAGCAGCGGTGAAATCCGGTGCCACGGGTGTCCTGCTGAACCGCATGCTCCACAAGTCCTTCAGCACGGCCAAGCGGGTGAGAAAACAGACCGGCATCGGCGACAATGCCGTTTCCATTTCCTATGCCGCCATCGCCCTGGCCAATAAAATATTCGACGACCTCTCCACCAAGCGGGTCATGCTCCTGGGGGCCGGAGAAATGGCCGAACTGGCCGTGGAGCACCTGCTGGCCCATAAAGTAAAAGAAATCCGGGTGGCCAACCGCACCTTTGAGAATGCCCTGACCCTGGCGGAAAAATTCAAGGGCAAGGCCGTCCAGTTCGAAGAACGGGAAGCCGCACTTTCCGAGGTGGACATCATCATCTCCTCCACCGGGGCCACCGACTACGTCATGACCCAGAAGATGGTGAAAGCGGCCATGAAAAAAAGGAACCACAACACCCTGTTTTTCATCGACATTGCCGTGCCCCGGGACATTGACCCGGCCATCAACAAAGTCTCCAATGCCTATGTCTACGACATCGACGACCTGACCCACATTGTGGAATCCAATATCCAGCAGCGGGCACAGGAAACCGTCAAAGCAGAACGCTTTGTGGAAGAAGGGGTGGTAAAATTCCGGAAATGGCTGGACGGCCTGGCCATTGTCCCCACCATCAAAGCA
>JAKSBM010000253.1 GCA_022361135.1 Desulfobacterales bacterium
CTTGATTTATAATAGTTTAACCCGAAGACAATTTATTCCAAAAAGCCGATACCAGGGAAAAGCCAATGGGATTCAAAATCTTCTGCCGCCGCCAATTGTCCCGCCGGACGAAATGCCTACACCTGATTTACTGGGTTGCAGAATCCTCCCAGTAACTCAGGTGTCGGCATCTCGCCCGGCGGGGCAATTTGCGGCAGCAGAAGATTTTGAATCCCATTGGCTTTTCCCGGGTATCGGCTTTTTGGAATAAATTGTCTTCGGGTTAAACTATTATAAATCAAGGATGGATAACCATGCAGGATGCGTATTCCCGGTATTTTGATATCCTTTCCCAGGTGAGCCAGGCCATCCATTCCGGCGAGCGCACCGACGAGGTGTTGGAACACATCGTTACCCACATCACGGAAATCTTGAGTGCCAAGGGCTGTATCTTCTGGATCGTGGACCGGGAGTCCCATCGCATCGAGGCCAAGATTTCCCATGGGTTTTCCTACCGGAGCCTGGAGGGGGTGGACTACCCTACCCTGGTCCGGCTCTTTGATCCCAATGCCGGGGGGACGGTCTTCATTGAAAATGCCCGGGAAGATGAGCGGATCCCCGACCTGGAGCGGTTGGGGAAACGGCGGGTGGGTTCCATCAGCGGTTTTTTCTTTCCCATCATGGGCAATTACACCGGCATTCTTGCGGTCTATTATTTCGGCACCCACCGGTCCGTGGATGACGGCCATCAACGATTGGTCCGGGCCCTGGGAGAGCAGGGGGCCATCGCACTCCAGCGGACCCTGGCCTATGACGAAAAAATGTTCCAAAGCCTGCGCCAGATTGTGGAAGGATTTACCCTGGCCCTGGAGGCCAAGTCCGGGGACACCCACGGCCATTCCGTTCGGGTGGCGGAACTGGCCCGGATGACGGCCCGGGAAATGGCCCTGCCCCGGGAGCAGATCAGCGATATCTACCATGGGGCCCTGCTCCACGACATCGGAAAAATCGGCATGGGGGATGATATCCTGAAACGGCTGGGGGGCCTCACCCCCCGGGAGATGGACCGGGTGAAAAAACATCCGGAAATCGGGGCCCGGATCATCCAGCCCCTGGCCTTTTTAAATTCCCTTTGTCCCCTGATCCTTTCCCACCACGAGCGTTTCGACGGCAGTGGCTATCCCCGGGGCCTCAAGGGGGAGGCCATTCCCCTGGGGGCCCGGATCATTGCCCTGTGTGATGTCTTTGAGACCATGATTTCCGGCCGGGGACAGATGGCCAAAATGGCCGTGGACCAGGCCCTTGAAAGCCTTAAAAAGGGGGTGAATGTTCAATTTGATCCCCGGGTGGTCCAGGCCTTTGTGGCCATGCTCAAGGCCAACCCCGGCGTGGTGGATGCCCGGGATGCCATGGCCCGTTACCTGGATAATTTTAAAATGAATGTGGAGGAAACCGCGGCAAAGAACCTGGTGGAAAAGCGCATGGCCCAGAGTTTTCCAGCCTGCATCTAAGATAACCGGTATTAACCCCTAGGGAGGAATGAGTTCAATGGCAGAAAGAATGACCCAACAGGAAAAGTTCGAGGCGTGGCAGTTGAACCGGAGAAAATGGTATCACATCTATTTCTTCATGGGCGTGGGGATTAATTTTCTTTTGTATTTCACCAAACCCTATGGCTTTGACCCCAGCGGCAGCGTGGTTTGGGGGTCGTTTTTCGGCCTGGTTATCCCGTTGTCCACCATGTTCATCGGTGTGTTTATCCATGAAAAAATCATCGGGGTGTGAGGGGGCGCATGGAGAAGAATAATGATGTGGGACGGGCAGGTCAGGCAAAGGTGGGGCTTTGGTTTTTGGCGATTCTGGCCTGGCTGGCCGTTGCCGCTCCCGTTCGGGCCGATGTCCTTTTCACCCATGAAATCCAAAGTTACGATTACATGCTGGGAAAGACCGATGCACGCATGCATGTGGGCTATACCCAGGGGGTTAAATATACGGACAAGGAGACCCGGTACACCTCCGGCCTTTTAAAGCGTTTTTTCGGTAAGGTGAAGACCGGGCGCAGTACCAGTGAATTCAACCTGAAAACGGGCCGGGTGGCCGAGGTGGACTGGGAAAACGAATATGTATATGCCTATCCTTTGGCCCGGATCAGTGACCCGGATTGGCATCGGAAGCAAACCCCCTTTGCCCGGGAGCGGGAGGAATTTGTCAAGGATCGGTACACCGTGTCCGAGCCGGTGATTTCCTTTGAATTCGGGGAGGAACCCGAGCAGGTCAATGGGTATGCGGCCCAGCGGGTGGATATCCAATTGGAACTGAGTACCCTGGACAAAAAGAAAAATGCCCAGAGCATCACCCACATCACCCAGTCCCTTTGGCTTTCCCGTGAGGTGGCGGGCTGTGAATTCCATGATCAATTCAACCGGGAGCTGGCATCCCGGACCGGGGTGGACCGGCATCGCCTGGGACTGCTGGGGGATCTGCTCAGCCATTTCCCCCGGGAATTGAGTGCCATTGAAGGGGATTTGGCACGGATTTCCGGCTATGCCGTGAAGAGTCGGTTTGCCATGGAAGGTTCCTATGTCCGTCATTTTGCGGATCAGCCTTCAAAGACGACGACCAAGCTTCTCAAGGAAGAAACCATGGAACTTGCGTCTGCTTCGGAGACACCGGCCTTGGATCTGGCGCTCTTCCAGGCGCCGGCTTCATTTGCGTTGAAAATGGTGGAATGAAAATGGGAGGCTGATTTTGTTGGTTTGTTTGGTGTGTTAGGTGGAAACGGGGGGGGATCCTACTTTTAAGAATGTGTCCAGTTTTACCGTACCACCTCATGGGAAACGGGAAAAGCCTACCTGAACATGAAAACGGATTTGAACCACTGAGTGAATTTACAGACAAATTGCTGCTTTATCAGAAATAATCTTGTCAAATCATAAATGTACTGTTACGAAATCAGTGTTGTTTTATCTGAGCTATACTGAAAAAGTAGTAAAATAACTTGTTAAAGAATGTGGATTTAATAGAAGCTATCTCAAAATAAACTAGACATTCCATTCTGCGTATGGGATAAACTTAGAATGGAACTCACAAACGAACAATGGAAGGCGGATAGAGCCTATAATATCAACGAACGTGCCCTCCAAAGATCCTATAGACC
>JAKSBM010000481.1 GCA_022361135.1 Desulfobacterales bacterium
ACCAGGTGGAACTCCTCCGCCTCATCCACGATTACCTGGTTATCAAAAAGAGCGGGGAGGAATTCGGCCGCATTGCCGTGGAAAAGGAATATGCCACTCCGACGGAGGTAAAGGACGCATTGGCCGTTCAGCGGGAATCCTTCCGAAAATCCAGACTAAAAAAAATGATCGGCGATATCCTGGTGACCGCCGCTGTGATCTCGCCGGACCAGAAGGATGAAATCCTCACCGAACAGGCGGATTTAGAGAGGGAAGCCCATCGCATCCTGGCCCCCTCCCCCACCCAAGGACCGGATCCGGCCGAACTATCGGACTATGAAAGACGATTCCTGAAAATCCAGGTTCTGGATCGGGAATTTGCCGCCCGGGCCCTGGAAAAGGGATTTGCCACGGAACGGGAAATCATTCTGGCCCAACGGGTGCAGGAAGACGCCTTTGGCAAAGATAACCAGCTGAAATTACTGGGAGACATCATGGTGTCCATGGGGTGCCTGGAGGAGGGGCAGAAAAATACCATCCTCCAGGAACAAAACCGGTCCCACGGCCCATCCCCGTCCCCCAAGGCAGATCAACCCGACCTCACCCTCACCCCCTCGGAGGATGCCATGGAAGCCCGGGTGGAAATCCATGCCCCGGACCGTGTGGACCTGGCCCGTATCAAAGCCGAAGCCAAGGAAAAGGGCATATCCCAGGGCCTCTATCCCGATGCCCTCCTCCAGGCCCACCTGGATGCCGGCCTCACCGACTTCCCCGTGGCCTGCCTGGACCATTCCGACACCTTCATGGCCCAGGCCGGCTGCCAATTGAAGTTGGCGTCCGATGCCACCACGGAAACCCCAAAGGGGACCCCCTTGGCCACCCAGGCCCGCCACCCCGTGGGCTATGGAAAAACAGATCTCACCGGGAGCCACCAGACCCGGCCCCCGGGCAAGGATACGGGCTTCCGTTGCGGGGGAAATACCCGGGCGGCCCGGGAGGGCATCGGCATCGTGGCGTCTAAAACCGGAATCCCCCACCTGTCCCTGGAGCGCCGAATATTTGTCCACCCCATCATCCACATCCTGGAGGATGCCGACCTGCGCTACGGCCCCATTGAGGGACACGCCCACATCACCGTATCCGGGGTTCTCACCGGGGCCTATCCCATCACCGCGGGCATGATCAAAGCCCGGGAGATCCGGGGGGCCGTCATCGAGGCCCAGGGGGATATCACCACCCGCCTGGGGATCTCCGACGCCACCATCCGGACCCAGGGCCGGGTCACCGCCCGGTATGTCCACAATTGTCGCATTGAAAGTCTGGGGGACATCCATGTTGAAAAGGAGGTGCTGGACTCCACCCTCCTCACCTCGGGGGCAATGACATCCCCGGGCTGTCGCATCATCAATTCCCGGGTCCATGCCAAGGGGGGGGTTGACCTCAAGGGCGTCGGCTCCAACAAAACCCGCCCCTGCATCGTGAGTGCGGGAACGGAACATCACATGGTTGCCCTCCACAGGGGACTTCTAAAAAAAATGGATGGCGTCAGAAAAAAAGAAAGGGAATTTCAGGAAAAAATTGATCAGCAAAAAAAAGAATCCCAAAAAATGTTTCAGCGCATGGTGGAGCTGAAAATTTTTCACGATCGTGCAAAGAAAAAAAAAGAACGACTCGCCCAGGAAATAAAACGCAGTGCAAAAAAAATTTCCAAGGACAAACAAAAAAATATTTTAAAATTGATTTCCAATTTTGAAACGCGAATGGAAAAATCCATTCACACCCTGAAGCAATTCAACCTGAAGAAAAAAAAATACGACGCGGAAAAAACAAAACTGGAAAAAAAATTGAATCTGCTTCGTCCCACCTTGGAGAAAAAAATTCTCTCCTTGGAACAGGATCGCATTGCCTGGTTCCAATGGACCCGCAATCAAAAATCAAATCCGGAAATAAAAATCCACGGCACCGCATTCCAGGGAAATATTTTTCAGGGTGTTTTCACCGACCAGGCATTGGCTGCGGACACCCATTTTTTTTCGGCCAAGGAAACGGCCCCCTCCCCAAACGCCCGGGTGGAAATTTCACCATTGAAATGATTCCGAGCAACCATTTCTTCCTTAACCGGAGCCGGGGAAATTTCATTCCAAGGAAGTTTAGGTTCCGGGCAAATCCCCTTTCTTTTTCATGCCCAGCATCACCCGGTAGGGTCCCGGGGTCCCTCCGGGGGGAACAAAGGCCACCCGGTCTCCATCCCCGATGGGGGTTTCCTTGGAAACGATCCGCCCATTGAGAAACACCGCCTCCACGTCGCCATGGGCCAGCCCCATGTCGGCCATGAGCGTCAAGGGAGTCGTCCCTTCCCCAATGGGCAATTGGGCATTGGCATAGGGTAAATTACGGGCCTTAAGCTTGGGTTGCAAGAAAGAAAAGGCATTAAAGGTGATAAAGCCGTCCATACAATATTCCTTTGGCGATAACAGGGTTGCGACATAAACCGGCGGGCCGGTCCCCCATTCTACCGGCCCGGGAATGATTTCTCAATTGAAAAACCCCCCGCCTTCGGTCTATAAGCAGATATGCCGCTTCGATTGATCATATTCAGCCTGGCGCTCATTGGCTTCCTCTCCGCCTCCACCGGCGGGGGCCTTTACTATTACGCCTACCGGGAAGCCGCCTTTGAAAAAAATGAGACCCAGGCCCGGAGCCAGCTCTCCCTGGTGGCCGGCCAATTGTCCGGCTATTTGTCCGAGCATGCCAAATCCGTCCGCACCCTGGCGGAAATCCAAGAGCTTCGCCAGGCCCTGGAAACCACCAATCTGGATACCATTTACCGGGCCAACCAGGTCCTGGACACCTTTACCCAGACCCTGGAAGCCCGGGCCTGTTACCTCATTGATGGCCAGGGAATCACCCTCTGCTCCTCCAATCGCAACCGGGCCGACTCCTTTGTGGGCATGGACTACGGCTTCCGCCCCTATTTTAAACGGGCCTTTGTGGGAAACATCGCCACCTACCTGGCCCTTGGGGTGAACTCCATGAAGCGGGGAATTTATTACAGCCATCCGGTATACAACCAGGACCGCTCCAGGGTTCTGGGGGTGGCCGTCATAAAATCCTCGGTGGAATTTGTGGAGGATTTCCTCTTCCCCGATTCCGATACCCCCCTCTTCTTCACCAGCCCCGAAGGCTTGATCTTCATTTCCAACACCCCGGAACTCCGCTTTCGCCTCCTCTGGCAATTGAGGGAGAACCAATTGGACGCCCTGGTGGAATCCCGGCAATTCGGCAACGGCCCCTGGGAATGGGCCGGTTTCACCCCCACCCCCCAGGGCCAGGTCATGGACCAGGAAGGAAACCTCTACCTCCGCCAGGCCCTGGCCGTCCAGGGCCACCCCGGCTGGATCCTCATCAGCCTGCGCAATGCCCAGGCCATTGAAAAACAGGTCACCCGCCCCATCCTCCAGATCATCGGCGCCGTGGTGGGGGGGATTTCCGTCCTGGCCGGAATCCTGGTCTTCATCCTCTACCGCAGTGCCGTGCGGGAAATCGGCCGACGGCAAGAGGCCGAGGAGCAGCTCCGGGACAGCGAGGAACGCTACCGGGCCATCTACCACAACACCCCGGTCATGCTCCACTCCATCGACACCGAAGGCAATATCATCCACATCTCCGACCATTGGGTGGAGGTCATGGGCTTCAGCCGGGAGGAAACCATTGGCCGCCCCCTCACGGATTTTTTCACCCCAGGGTCCCGGAAATATGCCTTGAACATCATCTTTCCCCGCTTCTTTTCCACGGGCTTTTGCAAGGACATCCCCTACACCTATATTAAAAAGGACGGGATCCAGATGGATGTCCTCCTCTCCTGCTACGGAGTGAGGAACCAGCGGGGAGAAGTCATTCGATCCCTGGCCGTCTCCGTGGACG
>JAKSBM010000176.1 GCA_022361135.1 Desulfobacterales bacterium
CTCTACGTGCGCAATGGCCTTAAATTTTATCCCCACCTCATCGGGGGCCACCAGGAACAGGGCCGCCGCGGGGGGACCGAGAACACCGTCTCCATCATCGGCCTGGGAAAGGCCTGTGAACTGGCCAAGGACAATTTGGAATTCATGGACACCGAAGTCCGGGCCCTGCGGGATTACCTCCAGGAACAGCTGTTGGAAAAAATTCCTTCCACCTCGGTGAACGGGGTGCTGGATCATCGTCTTCCCAATACCCTCTCCATCGGTTTTGATGCCGTGGAAGGGGAGTCCATCCTCATGCTTTTGGACCGGGACGGCATCTGCGCCTCCTCTGGATCGGCCTGTACCTCGGGATCCCTGGATCCCTCCCACGTTCTCATGGCCATGGAAGTCCCCTTTAAGTCCGCCCACGGGACCATCCGTTTTTCCCTCTCCCATTACAACACCCGGGAGGAGATGGATAAAATCGTGGAAAATATGGTGAACACCATTGACCGCCTCCGTCAGATGTCACCCTTCTGGAAGGACGGCAAGGTCATCTAATCTGCCAATCAACCCCGGCGGCCCTGTAAGCCCGCCCAACCCATTCAGCCTTTCCAGGGCTGCCGGGGTTTGATTGTCTCCTCTTTCCCTTCCCATTTTCCGGGAATTATTTTCTTTATAATTGAATCCCTTTTTCCCCTTGAATCCAGGGTTGAATTGTGATGAATCGGCCTGTGCGTGACGTTTCGGAGCCGTTGGAGTGCGGCGTTGGCATTTCATCCTCTTTTACCCTAAAGAAGTGATCCTGGGAAAATCCGACATCCCCTTTCAGCCCATTGACTGGAAATCCATCCCCAAAACCGCGCACAAGGGCGAAACCGGGCTTGCCCCTTGGCAGACCGTTGAAGCCCCTGGGCTGGGCGTTCGTGTGGCTACCCATGCCAAGGGTACTTATTTCCGCCCGTTGGCGTGAAAAAGGGCATATTGTCCATTGTTTGGAAGGGGAGGGGGCAATGAAGCCAAGTACGGGGCGCGGAATTTCCTGACTCCGGGCATGTCCCATGTGGTTTCCCATGATTTGAGTTCCCATCGTTCCAGTACCAAGGGTGGGGTGAAGCTGTTGGTCATTGATGGGGATTTTTTGAAGTTGCAGCTGGGATATGGGCCGTTGCCATTTGATTCAAACGCTTTAATCCGAACCCGGGTGGGATCGGCAAATTCTACAGTCAACCGCGTTGGAAAGGTTTTTAAATGATCGTGACGATAGCCCAGGATTTAGGAATATACTTTTGAGAATCACTATCAGGTTGATTTCTGGGGGGAATTTGACCGACCCTGCAACGGATTCAGGGGGGAATCGAAGACGGATACAAAAAAAGGCCGCTGCTCCTGAATGGAACAGCGGCCTTTTTGCCTTAATTGACGAGTGGGATTAACCCTTGAACAAATCCGTGCTCAAATAGCGTTCTCCGGTGTCGCAAACCACAAAAACAATGGTTTTGCCCGGGTGGTCCTGGGCCACCTGTTTGGCGGCATGGAAGGCGGCCCCTGAGCTGATGCCGCAGAAGATGCCGTAGTCGGTGGACAATTCCCGGGCGGCGGTGAAGGCATCCTCGGATTCCACCTGCTGGATCTGGTCGATGATCTCGGTGTTCAGGACGCCGGGGACAAATCCCGCCCCTATGCCCTGGATCTTGTGTGGGCCGGGGGAGCCGCCCGAGAGGACCGGGGAGTCCTTGGGTTCCACGGCCACGGAGATAAATTCCGGTTTTTTGGCCTTGATGACTTCGGAGACACCGGTGATGGTGCCGCCGGTGCCCACGCCGGAGACAAAGATATCAATGTCGCCGTTGGTGGCCTCCCAGATTTCCGGGCCCGTGGTTTTCCGGTGAACTTCGGGGTTGGCCGGGTTGGAGAACTGGTCGGGCATGTATGCCTTATCCAGGGTTTTTACCAGGTTTTGGGCCTCTTCAATGGCCCCCTTCATGCCCTTGGCCCCGGGAGTGAGGACCAGTTCCGCCCCCAGATGCTTGAGGAGCTGTCGTCTTTCCATGGACATGGTTTCGGGCATGGTGAGGATGAGTTTCAGCCCCCGGACCCGGGCCACGTAGGCCAGGGCGATGCCGGTGTTGCCCGAGGTGGGCTCCACGATGACGGTGTCCGGGGTGATGTCCCCGTTGGCAATGCCGTGGTCGATCATGGCCAGGCCGATGCGGTCCTTCACCGATGCCATGGGGTTGAAGTATTCCAGTTTTCCGTGGATATGTGCTCCGGTCTCTTTGCTGGCCTTGTCCAGGTAGACCAGGGGGGTCTTACCGGTGGCCAGGGTGAGGTCAGATAGTTTATTCATGTGTCGCTTCCTTTTGTTGGCGTCGATAAATCAGTTTGGGCGATTCAATGAACACCTTGGTGTCCGCCGGGATGGAAGAGGTCAGCCAGACGTTTCCGCCCACAACCGAGCGGGCGCCGATGACCGTTTCTCCCCCCAGGATGGTCGCCCCTGAGTAGATAATGACGTCATCCTTAATGGTGGGATGGCGTTTGGCGTCCCTCAGTTTTTCCCCGGCATCCGGGGGAAGGGAGAGGGCGCCGATGGTGACGTTCTGGTAAATTCTTACATTGTTGCCGATTTCCGAGGTTTCACCGATGACGATGCCGGTGCCGTGGTCAATGACAAACCGCTCGCCAATGGTGGCGCCGGGATGGATATCAATGCCGGTGAGGCTGTGGGCGTATTCGGTCATCATCCGTGGCAGCTGGGGGACCTGGTGCTGGTAGAGAATATGGGCAATGCGGTAGACCGTGATGGCATATATCCCCGGGTAGGAAAAGATGATCTCATCGTGGCTCTTGGCTGCGGGGTCCCCGGCAAAGGCGCCCCGGACATCCTGGCTCAGGGATTTCCTTAAATCGGGAATGGCATTGATCAGGGCCAGGGCCACTTCCTGCCCCCGGGGCTCGCATTCCGAGCATTTCTGTCCGTAGCGCAAACAATCGTGGCGCAGGACATGGATGACCTGTTCCGAGATGATGTCGTAGAGCTGGGAAATGGATTGGCCCATGTGGTAAACCAGGTTGGCCTCGTCCACCTTTTCACTGGAGAAATACCCCGGGAAAAGGATTTCCCTGAACTTTTCAATCATCACCCGGATGGAGGTGTTAAAATGGATGGGCTCGTCCCCGATGTGGGCAAAGCTGGCCTCATCAGCCATGGAATCCAATACGGTTTTTATGGCCGTGGAAAGCGCTTTTCGATGTTCTTGGAACTGCTCCCGCTCCGTGGGGCAGACGGGATTGGGAAAAATGCTATCACTCATTGTCAATGATTCCTTTTTCATCCTTGAAGAATTGTAAAAATACGCCGCAATCCCGACATTCCTCCATTTTTTCTTCCCAGGAGGTGTGGGCTTGACCGCTGCATTTGGTGCCATTGATAAACCAACACAGATCCCCGGATTTGAATTCCCAGGCCGGGCAGGTTTCCAGTTTGCTTTCCGGACATTGGTTAATGTCCCAACAATTGGAGAATCCTTCCGGGGCCAGGGTTCTGGAAACGAGGAAGAGCAATTGACGTTCCACATGGTGGGGAATCTTCCGCCACCCTTGCTCATAGCTGTGAATGGCCTTGATGGAGATCCCCAATAACTGGGCCATCTCCTTCTGGGTTTTCCCCAGTCTGGCGCGGAGTATTTTAAAATTCTGGCTTTCCATACTTGTTCTTTCCGAATAATAGGATTATATAAAATCAGTACAACGCACCAAAATATATACCACGGTGTGGTGGTTGTCAACGCAGAAACCTCCCTTAAAATATCCTTTCAACCCCTGAAATTTCAGTAAATTTCCCCATGTGGAGTTGACGAATAAAAAAGTCGCATTACTTTTGGGTTTAAGTTTTAAAAGTAATGAAAACCCCATCGAGGTGATTATGAAATTCGATAAATTGACCCTGAAGTCCCAGGAACTCATCCAGGCCGCCCATGGTCTGGCCGATCAAGCCCGCCATCCGGCCATCGAACCCATTCATTTTTTAAAGGCATTGATGGCGGACCCACAGGGCATTGGGGCCGCCATTGTGAATAAAATCGGTGTGGATGCCCCGGCCCTGGTCCGCGATGTGGACGGCAGCCTCCAGGCCCAACCCAAGTTGTCCGGAGATGCCGATCTCTACCTTTCCCGGGAGGGCAAGCGCCTTTTGGATACGGCCCAGAAGGAGGCGTCCAAGATGAAGGATGCCTATGTGGGCCTGGAGCACATCTTCCTGGCCCTGGTGGGGGGAAAGGGGGATGCGGCCCAGGTTTTGGCCCGGCACGGATTAACCCGAAATGCCGTTCTTTCGGTGCTCAAGGAGATCCGTGGAAACCAGAGTGTCAATGATCCCAATGCCGAGGAAAAATACCAGGCCCTGGAAAAGTATGGCCGGGATTTGACCGAGCTTGCCCGGAAGGGAAAATTGGATCCGGTCATCGGTCGGGATGAGGAGATCCGGCGCATTGTCCAGGTCCTGTCCCGCCGGCGGAAAAATAACCCCGTCCTCATCGGGGAGCCCGGTGTGGGGAAGACCGCCATTGTGGAAGGGCTGGCCCAGCGCATTGTGGAAGGAGACGTTTCCGATTCCCTGAAAAATCGCCGGGTCATTGCCCTGGACATCGGGGCCCTTTTGGCCGGAGCCAAATTCCGCGGTGAGTTTGAGGATCGGCTCAAGGCCGTGTTAAAGGAAGTGGAAGCCGCAGAAGGGGAAATCGTCATGTTCATCGACGAGCTCCACACCGTGGTGGGGGCCGGCGCTTCCGAGGGATCGGTGGACGCATCCAACATGCTCAAACCGGCCCTGGCCCGGGGAACCCTACGCTGCGTGGGGGCCACCACCCTGGATGAATATCGGAAGTACATTGAAAAGGATGCAGCCCTGGAACGGCGGTTCCAGCCGGTTCTGGCCCGGGAGCCCGATGTTTCCGACACCATTTCCATCCTCCGGGGGCTCAAGGAAAAGTACGAAATCCACCATGGGATCCGCATCAAGGATTCAGCCCTGGTGGCCGCAGCCACCCTGTCCAATCGCTATATCACCGATCGCTTCCTTCCGGACAAGGCCGTGGATCTCATTGACGAGTGTGCCTCCCGCCTGCGCATTGAAATTGATTCCATGCCCCGGGCCATTGATGAAATCCAGCGGAAAATCACCCAGGCCCAGATTGAACGCCAGGCCCTGATCAAGGAAAAGGACCGGGCCTCCCGGGAGCGTTTGGCTGTCCTGGAGGAGAATATGGCCGCCCTGGAGGAGGAAATTCGTCCTTTGAAACTCCATTGGGACAATGAAAAGGCCCTGATCCAGGAAATTTCAGGGATTCGGGAGGAGTTGGACAGCTGCCAGACCCAGGCCCAAATGGCCGAGCGTCGGGGGGATTATGAAAAGGTGGCCCAACTCCGCTATGAGACCATTGCCGGCCTGAACAGCCGGTTGGAAGAGAAAAAGCAGTCCCTGGCCTCCCTCCAGGAGGTCCAGAAAATGCTCAAGGAAGATGTGGAGGAAGGGGATGTGGCCGAGGTGGTCTCCACCTGGACCGGGATTCCCGTATCCAAGATGTTGGCCGGGGAGCAGGAAAAACTGGTTCACATGGAAGAGGAGATCCAGAAGCGGGTCATTGGCCAGTCCCGGGCCATTGATGCCGTCTCCAATGCCGTGCGCCGGGCCCGGTCAGGCCTCCAACCCGAGGACCGTCCCATTGGTTCCTTTATTTTCATGGGCCCCACGGGGGTGGGCAAGACCGAATTGGCCAAGTCCCTGGCCGAGTTCATGTTCGACAGCGAGCAGGCCATGGTCCGAATCGATATGAGTGAGTACATGGAAAAGCATTCCGTGGCCCGGCTCATCGGAGCGCCCCCCGGCTATGTGGGCTATGACGAGGGCGGAATGCTCACCGAAGCCGTCCGCCGGAGCCCCTATTCTGTGATTCTGTTTGACGAGATTGAAAAGGCCCATCCCGATGTCTTCAACGTGCTGCTCCAGGTCCTGGACGACGGTCGCATGACCGATGGCCAGGGGCGGACCGTGGATTTCAGGAACACCATCATCATCATGACCTCCAATGTGGGATCCCGCCTCCTCCAGGAGGCCGGGGATGTCCAGAACCCCGCAATTGAGGAGGAGATCAACCAGGCCCTTAAGGCGGTGGTTCGTCCGGAATTCCTCAATCGAATTGATGAAATCATCACCTTCCATGCCCTGGAACGGACGCATATCCAGGAGATTGCCGCCATCCAGATCGCTGGCCTGAACCAACGGCTGGCCCATCGGGAAATGTGCATTTCCCTGGATGACAGCGCCATGGATTTTCTGGC
>JAKSBM010000808.1 GCA_022361135.1 Desulfobacterales bacterium
GCTGTTGGCGATGATGATATGGCAGTCCTCGTCAATGAGGAGCAGGGGATCCGAGATGCCTTCGAACACCGATTGGAGCATGTCGTGCTGGAGGCGGATATCGGAGAAGGCATGGATGTTTTCAATGAGGATGGCCACCTGTTGGCCCAGGGCCAGAAGTACCCCCGGATCCAGGTCCGGTGATTTGGCCTGTTCCGGCCAGGAGATGGAGAGGATTCCCCAATGGCTTTCCGGGGATTTCACCGGGATATACCATTGGTTGTTCTGTATCATCACCTCGTCCTGCCAGAGCAGGTTTTTGATCTCTTCGGAAAGCTTGGGAATGGGGGAGCTGGGCTTCCAGGTATAATAATTTTCCGAGACCACGGTGCAATGGTAGACCACCTGTTGGGCGCCGTATCGCCTTCCCACGCTTTCCAAAAGACGGGCGATGAGCTGCCGGGTGTCCACGGATTCCCCAAAACCCGTGAGCAGGTCCACGAAAAGGTGGACATCCCCCAGGTGTTTTTTGGCCTTTTGTTTCAGGGCCAGGGTCCGTTCTTCCACGATGGCCTCCAGGTTGATGGTGTGGTCTTCAAGCTCACTTCGGGTCTTTGACAGGCAATGGGCCAGCTCGTCCACCCCCTTGATGAGGCCTTCGATCTCATCTTTTTTTTCCATTTTTCGGATGATGCCCTGTTCCTGCTCCCCCACAAACCGGGTCTTGAATATCCGGGAGAGGGTCTGGAGGTTTTTCATCACCAATTGGTCAAAGAAGAGACTGATCATCCCGGCAAAGATGAAGATGCCTAGAAAATAGAGGCTCAAATATTGGAGGGTGAGCTCCTTGGCCGGGCTTTTGATCATGTCCACGGGGAATCCGGCCACCACCACACCCCCCACTTCCCCGGGGGGATAGTGGAATCCGTTGATGTCCCCGTACATCTCAATGAGTTCCTTGGGGGCATTTTCCGGCTTCCCATGGCAGTTCATGCAGGAGGCCTTAAAGGTCACCGGGCGGGCCACCAGCCGGTACTCGGTCCCGTTCACCAGGGCGGTATCTTCCCATATTTGCTCTTCCCGGTTTTCGTTGAAATGCCGGATGAGGCTGCGCTCCAATGGATCCGGGGTGGATGCCGGATTCCGGGGATTTCTGGAAACCCTGCGATAATGGTAGTCGGAGTCGTCCTTGGGGTTGAGTCGGTCCATGATGGCCCGGGAAATATAGGAAGAGGACATGGCCTTGATGATGAATCGCCCTTCGGGCAGGGTGGCAAACATCTGGGGCCGCAATTCGGTTTTGACATAGTCCTGGATGGCATCGGATTGGGCCAGCAGCATCCGGGAGCGCTGGCTGATTTCCGACTTCATGATGGAATTAATATGAAAATAAATGATCACGGCGATGCACAGACCTAAAGCCAGGGCAAATAAAACCAGACCAGTGATGAATTTTAATCGTAAATTAAATGCGTTGGACGCCATGGGGGAACCTCCTAATATTCCGGTGTAAGATAGAGAATTCCCGTGGAAAATGCAAGACGATGTCGCCGGGGATTTTGGGTCCATGGGATTGGGATCATTGTTCAGGCCCCCTCCCTGGGTCCCTGGGGCCCCACCCCTGTAAACTTAAGTTGGCACCTTGAAAGGGTTTGTCTGTCTAAGGTCTTGATTTTTATGGAAAATAAAAAATTCTGGCTTTGGTACGTCCCTTGCTCCCTAGGAAAAGCAGACAGGATCGGCCCTCCCTCGAGGGGGGGCACAACTTAAATTTGCAGGAGGTACCTTTATGTCGACGGAAACCCAGATTGTTAAGGATGTCGGAAGATGGGAATGGTCAGAGATGATCAAAAAAGAGGATTGGTGGGCCATCTGGCTGGGCTTTGCCATCCTTCTGGCCGGTGTATTCATCTATTTTCCCCATGCAGGGGATATGAGGGCCAGGCTGGAAAAGGCCGAGGCCACATACTCCGTGGCCGCCCATCGCACAACGGCCTTTAAAACCATTGCCTGGTATCAGATGTCCGATGCCAAGTCCAGGGTCAAGGCCCAGGATATTTCCCAGGGGAAATGGTTGAAAACCTTTTCCAAGAAGACCCATAAATGGGCCTCCAATCCCATGGATGCCTTTTTCATGTCTGAATCCGCCGCCGCGGCCAAAAGGGCCAAGGCCCAGGTCAAATACGAGGGGGCCAAGCTTAAGACCGCCGAGGTCTTTGCCGTTGCCCTGGCCGCTGAAAAGGCGGCCGAGGTCGCAGGATTCTCCAATGCCAGCCTGAATACCCAGGCCAAGGATGCCATCAAGGCGTGGCGGAATGCCAAGCTTTTGGAGGGCAAGGCCAAGAAAAAGGTCAAGGCGGCCAAATCCTATAACCAATTGGGATATTTGGTCTTCCTGGGCTTGAGTTTTGCCGTATTCTTCGGCATTGGCATGAAGTTCATGGGCCATTCCTTCAAGGAATTTGTCATTGCCTTTGGCTTTATCTTTGTGGTGAGTATCATTGCCCACATGGCCTCAAGCCAGGCCACCATGAAGCACTACGGCATCGGCTATGCCGCCTGGGCCATCTTTTTTGGCATGCTGATTTCCAACACCGTGGGCACCCCCAAATGGGCCATCCCCGCCATCCAGACCGAATACTATATCAAGACCGGCCTGGTCCTTTTGGGGGCCAAGATCCTCTTTGAAAAGATCATCACCATCGGCACCGCCGGGATCTTTGTGGCCTGGGTGGTCACCCCCATTGTTTGGTTGACTACCTATTGGGTGGGGCAGAAGATTATTAAAATTCCCTCCAAGCGTTTGAATGCGACCATTTGTTCGGACATGTCCGTGTGCGGGGTCTCTGCGGCCATTGCCACGGCCTCGGCCTGTAAGGCGAAAAAAGAGGAACTCACCCTGGCCGTGGGGCTTTCTTTGATCTTTACCTCCATCATGATGATCGTCATGCCCGCCATCATCCATGGATTCTTCCCCGCAGATAAGATGGAAATTCTGGGGGGGGCCTGGATGGGCGGTACCATCGATGCCACCGGGGCCGTTGCCGCCGCCGGTGCCTTTTTGGGTGAAAAGGCCTTGAACGTGGCCGCCACCATTAAGATGATCCAGAATGTTCTCATCGGTGTCATGGCCTTTTGCGTGGCCCTTTATTTCACCACCAAGGTGGAAGCCGAAGAGACCGGGCACAAGGTGGGCCTCATGGAAATCTGGTATCGGTTCCCCAAATTTGTTTTGGGCTTCATGGCCGCCTCTGTGATTTTCTCCATCTTCTACTCCACCTATAACGGGCAGATCGAAGGATTGGGATTCTCCATGGTGGACAAGGGTGCCATCAAAGGCATGAGTGATCTTTTCCGGGGCTGGTTTTTTACCCTTTCCTTTGTTAGCATCGGTCTGGCCACCAACTTCAGGGAGCTGCGGGAACATTTCTCCGGCGGTAAACCCCTGATTCTTTATGTGTTCGGCCAGAGCTTCAACCTCTGCCTGACCCTGATCATGGCCTATATCATGTTCTACCTGGTTTTCCCGGATCTCACGGCCACCATATAGCGGCCACCTCTAATAATTGTCTTTTGACATGATTTCGGCGTTGCAGAGAAATTTTAATCCTCGAAATACTTCATGTATTCCTCCGGTTAAAATTTCTCCGCGCCTTGAATTCACGCCAAAATCCTAAATTATTAGAACTACCCTAAATCGTTAAGGAGTTTTAAGGATATGGAACGACATCATTCCAAGACAAAGGGCTGGCTCATGATGGGATTGACCCTGGTTCTCCTCTGGGGATTTGCCCAGGTGGTGGGGCCCTGGGGGGAAAAACACATCCCCGTTTTTAATCAGATCGTGGAAACCATCAAAGCCAGGGACATTGATTCCGGTGCCTATTTTTATACGGAAATTGAGGCCTCCTACACGGGGGAACGGGCCCTGCGGGATTCCCAGATCCTCAAACGGCCCAATCAATTCGGATTCACGCCCTCCTTTATCCTGGGGGTGGTGATCAGCCTTTTAATCCTTTATTTCGGATTTAAGACATTGCCCATGGATTAAAGATATAGTCCCCAAGGGGGCAGCATGGGATTGATAATTCTGGATAATTTGTCCGGGATCCTTGAAGCAAAAGCCGGAGGTGCATGGTCATCTCCGGCTTTTTTTCTTGAATTTTTCAATTTTTTTGCAGATAAGAAGTAAATTAAGCGATCCTGCCCGTCTCCAGGATTCTCACTATCATTCAATATCTGCCCTCGCATTTGAAACAGGAGTTAACCCATGGGCCAAATTCAGCGGGAAGCCAGTCTGGAACAACTGGACTCATTTCAGGAATTTATTTCAACCGCCGCCCAGGCCTTTTTGTCACCCCAGCGGATCCTCCAACTCCAGCTGGCCACCGAGGAGGCCCTGGTTAATATTTTCAGCTATGCCTATGCTGGTAAGGAAGTGGGCCGGGTCACCGTCACCTGCGATGGGGATGAAAATGGGAATTTCAGGGTGCGGTTCCTGGATAGGGGCGTGGCCTTTAATATGTTGGATGCCGAGGAACCGGACACCCGTTCCGCCCTGGAAGATCGCCCCATTGGCGGTTTGGGGATTTTCTTTATCCAGGAGATGGTGGACCAGGTGAGCTACCAGCGGATCCAGGGGCAGAATCTGCTGACCTTCATTGTTTTGCCCCGGGATGGTGCCGAAGCCTAGGCTGGAATTCCCATGGCCCCTTACCACCACCTGGGTTGTTAATTTCGGTTTGGTCCTTTGGTTTCGCCCGGGTGGTTCAATTCCCGGGCAAATTTAGACCTGGATTAGGGGGTCGGTACTTGGGCCATGGTGTCAAAGCAGGGCATGATGGAGGGAAATCCCGAAATGCGGATGACCTCCTTGGTGGTGGGGGTCATACCGGCCAGAATCAATTCCCCTTTGACGGCCTTGAGTTTTTTCGCCCCAATGAGAAAAACCCGCAGGCCGGCACTGGAGATATATTCCAACTCAGTAAGATTCATAATCACCCGGGTTTGGCCTTCCGATAAAACCCCTTCCATGGCCCCTTCCAGCTCCGGAGCCGTTACCGCATCCAGACGACCGCTCAAGATAATGGTGCAACCCAATTCAGTGATTTCTTTTTCGATTTTCATTTTTCTTTTGTCCTAAATTATATGGAAGATAATATTTGCAATTTCGAATTGGCGTATTTCCAATGGAAATCATTGATTTGCACAATATGGAATGCCTTGAGAATAGTAGATGAGAGGCCTTTATCTTGTCAACGATAATATTGGCCGGTTTATTTGTTTAAATGCCTTGAAAATAGACACCATGATTGCATTTAGTGGGGAATTCATTTATCTAGTTTAATTTTTGTGATTTTTCATTGGAATTTAAGATGGGAGGCCCCCATGACAATGGGACATCGGTTCTGGAAAAGTGACATCCGGAGATTGACGGATATTGTCCGCAGTATCGTCTATGCAGAAACACCAAAAGTCCAGTTGGGGGCGGGGAAAGCCCTGTTTGATTACACCGTGGATGGCCATGTCCATGATGAATTGAAGGAGTTGGCCGAACAGGTGGCCCTGCTCATGATCCAAAAGGAGGGGCGGGACCTCCATCTGGAGTTCATGGCCGATGATCTGGAAAAAACATCCCAGGCCCTGGAAAAAGCCCAGTTGGATCCCCTGACCAGCCTTCCCAACCGGGGGCGGTTTTACCATGCCCTGGATGGGATGACCCAGGGGGCTGTTCTCCTCCTTGACCTGGACCATTTTAAGCCGGTGAATGATGAATACGGCCACGATGCCGGTGATGCCCTCCTTGCCCAGGTGGCCCGGCGGATTTCCATGGTGGTGGGGAAATCCGGTTTTGCCGCCCGGTTGGGGGGGGACGAATTTGTGATGATTGTGACCGGGGACTCGGCCATGTCCCACGCATCGGCCCTGGCCCGGACCCTTCTGACCGTCCTCAAACAGCCCTTCTACCTGGATGCGGGGCGTGTTGAAATTGATGCCTCCATTGGCATTGGTGAAAAAACAAAGGACTTGGAGCCCCGCATGGCTTTGAAGCATGCCGATTTGGCCATGTACGATGCAAAACGGGCCGGCCGGGGGCGGTTTGGGATCTATTCGAGCGCCACCATTCCTGCATGACGCCAAGCCATTGATGAAAAATTAGATATTCATAAATGACCTTAATTCCATGTTTTTACGGTGTTTTATTTTTTCCGGAGATCTAATACCTTTGTTGTATACCAAAGATAATACTTGAAGGATTTCATAAATCTAGTAAAAGATATTATTTTTAGGAAAAAAATCCCTAATTTGTTGAGGCGATGGGTAATATTTTTGAGTGGAGACTTCGGGGATGGAAGATTTGGGCAATTGCGGGAACAGCATAGAACAGGTCAATCCAGGGGCAAGTATTCTGGAAATGATGACCCGCCTCTGTCATTCCATTGCCTTTGAAAAAACAGGAACAAGAGGCAATCAAAAACCCCTGGACGGCCTGGAACAAGAGGAAATGATCCAGGCGCTTTTTGACCTCACCCGCAAAGGGCAGCACAGCCCCGACATCGCCAATCTTGCCGAATCCTTCGGCCTCATGCTGGTTAAATTGGAAACCCGGGAGCTGAAGCAGGAGCAATTGATCGAAGAACTCCAGTCCAAGAATCGGGAATTGGAAGTCGCCAAACAGCATTTGGACCGGGAGAACAGGATCCTGGCCGGTTCCCTCAGGGAAAAGTACAGCCCCGGTCAATTTGTGGGGCAATGCCCCCGGATGCAGGCCGTGAATCAGACGGCCCTCAACATTGCCCAGCGTCCCATCAACACCTTGGTCCTCGGGGACAGCGGCACGGGCAAGGAAGTCTTTGCCAAAATCATCCATTACAATTCCCCCCGGGCCGACAGGCCCTTTGTGGCCGTGAACTGTACGGCCATTCCCGATTCCCTCTTTGAAAGTGAAATGTTCGGCATTGAAAAGGGGGTGGCCACCGGTGTGAACCAGCGGCGCGGATTCTTTGAGCAGGCCCACACCGGAACCATCTTCCTGGATGAGATCGGGGATCTGGGGTTGGTGAACCAGGCCAAACTCCTTCGGGTTCTGGAGGAACGGGAAGTCATGCGGGTGGGGGGGGATAAATCCATTCCCGTGGATCTGAAAATCATCTCCGCCACCAATGCCGATTTAAAGACGGCGGTTTCCCAGGGGAAGTTCCGGGAGGACCTTTTCTATCGCCTCAATGTGGTGGAATTGACCCTGCCGCCCCTCCGGGAACGGGGGGAGGACATCCTGATCCTTGCGGAAAAATTATTGCGGAAAAATTGCCGGGAATTGGGCCGGGAGCCCATCCACCTGTCAAGGGATGCCAAGGATTCCCTCATGGCCCATGACTGGCCGGGCAATGTCCGGGAGTTGAACAATGAAATGGAGCGGGCCGCAGCCTTGACCCTGTCGGGGGTCGTCTCTTCCCGTGACCTTTCCCCCCGCATCGTAACCCATGATGCCGTTGACCCGGGAATGGCCCTGGGACATGTGGGGGCGGATCTAAATTTGAACCGGGTGGAACAGCAGGTGGTAAACCGGGCCCTGGAGCGCACCGGCCACAACAAGACAAAGGCGGCGGAACTCCTGGGGATTACCCGGGAGGGATTGCGGAAAAAACTGATTCGTTTCCAGCAAAACAGCCGATGTGATGCCGGATAGCAAACAATGTTGGCCCATGATCGGCAATAAAGTTGGCAATGCATCAAGGTTGAATTTGAAAAGAAGCTAAAAAACAGGATGTTTTGAGTTGGCATGGCCGTTGCAGAAACACTTAATCACCGGCGTGACTGCCATGCATTGGACCCGAACATAGAGGACGAACATTGATGAATACCATTTCAGATATCAGCCAACCCCGGGACATTTCCACAGCCCAGCCCCCGGGAGGGAATCAACCATCGGATACGGCCCGGACGGAATCCCTGGTTTTGGATCAATTGGGGGGCTTACC
>JAKSBM010000348.1 GCA_022361135.1 Desulfobacterales bacterium
CTCCATCATGGGGACGGCCACCTTGACCATGGCCTGGTTTGTTCAACCCTATTTTGTCCACCTGGACCTGCCCCTGACCTTTTACGGCATCCTCATCCCCCTGCTCAACCTCACCACCGGATTTGTCTCCATTCGGGCCTATTGGGCCGAAGCCCGCCTGGGGAAGCGGGGTACGGTGTTTTTCATTGCCGGGGGCATTGCCGGGGGCTATCTGGCCATGGGATTGCTGGGTGGTTACCTGGGGTTGGTTTTTCTTTTTCTCTTCTACGTGGTCCGCGGGGTGGCCACCCCGGTGCTTAAAAATCAGATCAATGAAATTTCCCCCTCGGATTACCGGGCCACGGTCCTCTCCATCCGGAGTTTGATCATCCGCATTGCCTTTGCCCTTTTGGGGCCGATTCTGGGGCGGACCGCCGATGCTGCGGGCATGCCCGTGGCCCTGTCCGTGGGGGGGATTCTATTCCTGGCCACGGGCATGTGTGCGGCCCTGTTTTTTGTCCGGGCCGCAGAGCAGGAATTGCCCCGGGCCGTTTCCGTTGAAGGGGAAAAATAGCCGGGGAGATCGGATTTCATTCCGTGGATTTTTGTTGGGGCGGCACTAGTCCAGGGTAAAGGCGATATATTTGATGGTTTCCTTCCGGGCCAGGGCCTTGGATTCAAAGGCTGATACCACCAGGCGGGCCGGATCACCGGCATTGCCTTCCTCCCCGTGGAGATCGTCCATATCCACCAGGATCTTCCCCCCCCAATAGTTGGCCGAATCCCGGGTATAATTATAGAGAAGATCGTTGTCGGTCTTCAAATGGACGGTTCCTCCGGGGACCAGGAGGCGGGAATAGAGGTGGAGGAAGTTGGCCGAAGAGAGGCGGTGCTTGATGCTTCGCTGCTTGGGATGGGGGTCTGAGAAGGTGAGCCAGATTTCATGGACGGAGTGGTCCGGGAAAATGGCCGAGATTTCTTCCACCCGGGCCCGGAGGAAGAACACATTTTCCATGCCCCGGTCCAGGGCCTTTTCTCCGCCCACACAGAGGCGGTGGCTTTTTAAATCCACCCCGATGCAGAGGCAGGAGGGGTCTGCCGTGGCAAAACCCAGGCTGTGCTCCCCTTTGCCGCAGCCCAGTTCCAGGATGGTTTTTTTGAAGGTGGTTTGTGCATCTGCCCATGGATACGGCGTTTCTTCCGCATGGGGATCGTAGGTGACCACATTGGGCAGGGTTTTGACCCGATTGTATCTTTTCAATTTCTTTTTCTTTGACATCGGCACAGAATACCAGGAGGAGGGCCCGGTGTAAATTCCAAGTTTTCCCGGTGCTCCCTTGCTTTACCTTGACAAAGGCCGGATACATCTATAAGAAAATCACTCTTTTATATACGGGCAGGCCACCTGCCTTTTAATCCCGAAGGAAACCATATCGTGACCACCCAAAATCAGGAGCCATCGGCCCAAATATCCGACACCAAAGAAAAAATCCTGGCAGAGGTCCGGGCCTGCCTGCCGGTCCTTTCCCGCATTGCCGATGAATCCGAGCTTCTGGCGCTTTTGTCCGAGGAAGAGAGAATCGCCCTGATCAAGGCCGCCGGGCGGATTTCCCGGCCGGACAAAAAGGAAAAGAAAAAGCGGAGCAAGGATAAACAACGGCTCAAGCGCCTGGCCGTGGTGGAAAAGGAACGGCGCCTCAGGGCGGCCACGGGCATCCGCAAGGCCCGGGAAGCCAGTGTCTTCACCGCGCCGAAACAGATTGAAGGCCATGCTCCAAAGCAGATCACCGGGGGGGATGCCCCGTCGTCCAATCCGGACAATTGCCTCCACACGGCCCGGAACTGCTATGTCTGCAAGGCCGAGTTCAAGGAACTCCACCATTTCTATGATACCATGTGCCCCCAGTGCGCGGAGTTGAATTACCAGAAGCGCTTCCAGACGGCTGACCTTTCCGGCCAGGTGGCCTTGATCACCGGCTCCCGGTTGAAGATCGGCTACCAGGCCACGCTGATGATGCTGAGGGCCGGTGCCCGGGTCATTGCCACCACCCGCTTTCCCCATGATTCGGCCCTGCGCTTTTCAAAGGAAGAGGATTTCTCCCAATGGGGACACCGGCTCCAGATTTACGGCCTGGACCTGCGCCACACCCCCAGTGTGGAATTGTTCTGCGATTACATCGAGGAAAAGTACCAGCGCATGGACATCCTCATCAATAATGCCGCCCAGACCGTTCGGCGTCCCCCGGGATTTTACGCCCACCTCATGGATAATGAAACCCGGGAAGTGGTGGGGCTGCCTTCCCAAGCCCAGGCCCTTCTGGGCCAGTATTCGGAATGCGTCTCCCAGCTGGAATACGACTCCCCCCGGGACATGGCCGGGGAAAAGGCCCTGCCCGTGAGTTGGAACGGCCGGGCCCCGGGGGTGGGGCTGCGCCGCTCCGCCCAATTGTCCCAGGTTCCCTATTCCTATGACCACTCCCTGGACGTGCCCCAGGTTTTTCCAGCCGGGAAACTGGATGCCGACCTCCAGCAGGTGGACCTGCGGAAAACCAATTCCTGGCGATTGAGGCTGGGGGAAATCCAGACCTCGGAGATGCTGGAAATCCAGCTGGTCAACGCCGTGGCTCCCTTTGTCCTCTGCAACCGAATGGCGGAGTTGATGAAAAAGGATGTCACCGGCCGGAAGCACATCGTCAATGTGTCGGCCATGGAGGGCAAATTCCTCCGCTTTAAAAAGGGGAGCCGCCACCCCCACACCAACATGGCCAAGGCCTCCTTGAACATGCTCACCCATACGGCGGCTTCGGATCTGGCCAAATACGGGATTTACATGAATGCCGTGGATACGGGCTGGGTCACGGACGAGGATCCCGCCATCCTGGCCCGGCAAAAGGAGGACCTCCATGATTTCCAGCCGCCCCTGGACATTGTGGACGGGGCCGCCCGGGTCTGTGATCCCTTTTTCCACGGGATCCTCACCGGTCGCCATTGGTGCGGGAAATTTTTGAAGGATTATTTTCCCATTGATTGGTAATGGGTGGGATTGGTAACTCCTGCAGTCAAACCTGTTGGAAATGTGTTTAAACTATCCTGAAGATGGCCATGGTTTGGGAACTTATTTTTAAGAATTTCCATGGGCTGTTTAAATGACCTGCCGGATGGGGGGCATTGGACGGAATCGTTTTTGTGGGGGATTGGGAGGGGGGATGGACTCCCCCCGCGGGGTGGAATCAGTCCTTGGGGTTGCCGGGCCCTTCGGGCTCATGGCGCATGACAAAGGTTTTGGGATCCCGGTTCTGGATCTGCTTGGCGATGTGGGCGGGAACCACCTCGAATGCATCGTCCATTTCCACGATGGCCAGGGCGCCGGAGCTGAGTTTTTTGGCCATGGGGCCATCCACATAGATCTTTTTCACCCGCTTTTCCTGGGCGAAATAATAGGGGGAATCACCGCCCTTGCGGTCCATGCGGTTTTCCTTCACCCACTGGCGGACTTGGTCCCGGGCTTCCTTTTCCTGTTTTTCCCGGGCTATCCGCTTATTTTCTTCCCGGTTTTTTTGCTCCCGGGCCAATTGTTCCTGCTGGGTTTTATTGATTTTCGGGGCAATGGTTTTGCCCTTGTTTTTTTTCTTTTTGCGCCGTTTTTCCTGCTTGGCCTTGTTCACTTGCTTTTTATCCACAAGTCCGGCCTTGAGGAGCTGGTCCTGAAATGAATTTCCCATGTAATTTTCCTGTCTTTAAGTTGGAAGGGCATCATAATACATTCGTCCCCGGACATCAATTGCCCCCACCGCCTTTCCCCTGATTTTTTTCTTCAATTCCAGGCGAATTTTTCCATGGGCATGGGGCTGTGGTATACTGGGGGCAGTCCGTTCCGGACGCCTCAAACAAGGAGCATTCCATGAGACAATACGAATTGGAAAGGGGGATGGTCCCCCTGTTAAAGGCATCCCATTGGGTGTTGGTGGCCCTGGCCCTGGGCTCCCCCATTGCGATTTTCGTGAACAACGATGCCGGTCGGTCCTGGATGGTGCTGGCCCTGGTTTCCCTGTTTCCCGTGGCCCTCTTCGGCGGGGGGGCGGTTTTATGCCTCAAAAGCGTTCGTCGCATCCCCCTCATGCCCATCTGCCTGGACCGGGAAGGGATCTGGTCCTGCGTTTTGGGAAAGCAGGACGGGATGATCTCCTGGGAGCGCATCGCCACCGTGCGGGAGCGGCATTGGCTTCAATGCCTGGACCTGGTGGATGGGGACAATCGTCTGCTCCTGCGGGTGGAGTACCAACTTAAAAATTTTAAGGAATTGCGGAAGATCATCGTGGACAAGGTCCTTATCCTCCAGTCCCGGAACCAGGAAATCCATGCCTTTTCCCGGGGGCGGTTCCACCATGTGGGGTATGTTTTGGGCTTGGCCTTTATGCTTCTCCTCCTCCCCATTCTCATTTCCCTTTCCTCCCTGGGCCTTTTAACCTGCCTGTGCATTGCCCTGTTTGTGGTGGGGCTGGAATACATGAAAACCGTCTGGCGCCTGGAGATCGGAAGCCGGGAGCTGACCCTTTCCTACCCCCTGCGCCAAACACGCATCGCCCTTTCCCAGGTGGACCGGGTCTCCTTGGAGGATGAGTTCCGCCGGGGGTACCGACTGCCCGAGGTCCGCCTCCACCTCCGGGACCGGAAACGGCCCATCCGCATCAGCCTGGACAAGGATGCTTCCCGGGTCTACGGCGCCCTGGGCCGTGCCCTGGGACGGTTCCGGAAAAAGCCGGGCCCCAATCCGGGATAATCCTGGCATGGCCGGGGCGAAGTCGGTATATTGGGCCCTGGATTTTATCAATGAGAAAGGGATTTCCCACCATGGCCAAAAAGTATAAACAGCTGCCCCCCAAGGACCGGACCCACCACCTCCATGCCGATGTGAATTTTGACAGCCTGGCTGCCAAATTCCAGAAAAAGGTTTACGGCGGCCCCAAGGGGGAGATCCGCCTGGCTGTTCTCAACCGGGATTTGGCCGAGTTCTGCCCCCGGGCCATGGCAGCTGCCCTGGACCAACCCCCTTTGAAAATTCTGGATGCCGGCTGCGGGGCTGCACCCTTTTCCCTGGCCTTCCTGGAAAGGGGCCATGATTTGACCCTCTGCGATATTTCCGAAAAAATGCTTGATCTGGCCCGGGAGCGGGCCGGGGAGCTATGCCGCCCCCTGGGCCTGGAACTGCCCCCCTTCCTCCACGGCCCCATCCAGGAATTGGCGTTGGATTCGGATTTTGACCTGGTCCTCTGCCATGCGGTCCTGGAATGGGTGGTGGCGCCCCAAAAGCTTCTGGCCTGCCTGGCCGCCCGGGTCAAACCCGGGGGGCTGATTTCCCTCACCTTTTACAATCTCCACGGCATGGTCATGAAAAACCTTCTCCGGGCCAATTATAAGAAAATCCTACGGGAGGAATACCATGGCTGGCCCGGTTCCCTTACCCCGGCCCACCCCCGAAAGCCCGAAGATGTCCTGGCATGGATTCAGGATTTGCCCGGCGCCCCACTGGACGTGCTTTGCCATTCGGGCATGCGGGTATTCCACGATTATAATTTGGATCCGGTCCAGAACCGGAAGGATCCGGAAACCGTCATTGATCTGGAACTCCGCTTTTCCCGGGAATTGCCATACCGGGATTTGGGACGCTACCAGCATCTTCTTCTCCGTGGAAAATAGGGGCAGGGGAGGATTTTTTCTCCTTGCTTTACTCCCCCGGCCCATGGTAGTGATTTCGCCTTGCCCGGATATTTTCCACCATCCTTCCATGGGATGGGGATCCGGGAGGATAACGGCGTTTTAAGTCTCACCTTGTTTATCCAGATCGGGCTTC
>JAKSBM010000752.1 GCA_022361135.1 Desulfobacterales bacterium
AAGAACACCGGTGGTCGTCCCGGGGGCAGCATCACCGCCGGGGCCTATCTCTCCAAATTCGTGGGCGAGACCCCCTGGGCCCATCTGGACATCGCGGGCACGGCCTGGGATTTCACCAAAAAATCCTATATTCCCAAGGGGCCGTCGGGCATCGGCGGCCGCACCTTCCTGGAGCTGATCCGCAATTGGACGGCCTGGAAAAAATAGGCTGCGCAACCCCGTAATTTGACCATGAACGGCCCCGGTTTCTTTGATGAAATCGGGGCCGTTTTTTTATGGCCGGATCAATGGCCGCCAAAGAAGATTCCGGGCAGCCAGGTGACCATGGCGGGAAAGAGGCAGAGCAGGGCGATGCTGATAACCTGGAGTAGGACAAAGGGGATGATGCCTTTGTAAATGTGCATCATGGTGTATCCCTCCGGGGCCACCCCCTTGAAGTAGAAGAGGGCGTAGCCGAAGGGCGGGGTGAGAAAGGAGGTCTGGAGATTCACGCACATGAGCAGGGAAAACCAGAGGGGATTGAAGTCCAGTTCCATGGCAATGGGCATGAAGATGGGCACGGTGACCAGAAGGATGGCTGCCCAGTCAATGAACATGCCCATGATGAAGACGATGAACATCATCACCCCCAGGATGAGCCAGCGGTTCATGCCCGATCCGATGAGAAGATCGGCCACCACGTCCCCGCCCCCCATGCTCAAAAACACCGTGGAAAAGAATTTGCCCCCGATGAAGAGCATCATGACCATGGCTGTGGTTTTGAGGGTGGCATGGGCCGATTCCACCAGCACCTGTTTGTTGAGTTTCCCATTGGCCAGTGCCAGGAGCATGGCGCCCAGGGCCCCGAGACCGGCGGCTTCGGTGGGGGTGGCCACCCCGGCCAGGATGGTGCCCATGACCGCCAGGATGAGCAGCAACGGCGGGACCAGGGATTTCAATGTCATGGCCCATTTCTGGGATGTAGTGTAAACAGAGGCCTCGGCTTTGGAGATGGGCGGTCCCAATTGGGGATTGAGGCGGCAGCGGATGAGGATGTAAGCAAAGTAAAGGCCGGCCAGGAGTACCCCCGGGAAAATGGCCCCGGCAAAGAGGTTGCCCACCGAGGTCTCCTTCATCCCGGTGAGCCCCCCGTAAATCACCATCATGATGGAGGGGGGGATGAGAATCCCCAGGGTTCCCGAGGCGCAGATGATCCCGGAGGTCAGTTCCTTTTGGTAGTCTTTGTTGATCAGGGCCGGGGTGGCCAGAAGCCCCATGGCCACCACCGAGGCGCCGATGATTCCGGTGGTGGCTGCAAAGACGGTGCAGACCACCACCACAGCCAGCCCCAGGCCGCCCTTGACCCCGCCCAGAACCACGTAAAGGGATTCGAACAGGGCGTCGGATACCTTGGATCGGTCCAGAAGCTGGGCCATGAGGATGAACATGGGAATGGCCACTAGGGTGTAACTGTTCATCAGCCCCCAGACATTGTTGGTGAACATCTCAAAGAGCATGGGGATGGCAAACCCATTGTCGATCAATCCGAACAGGGTCGCCACTGCCGCCAGGGTATAGGCCAAAGGATGGCCCAGAACGATTGCCAGGATCAGGGTGGCGAACATGGCCACGGTCATGAATTCAAGGCTCATGGAAGAATTCCTTATGCGTTGAGTGAGTACAGGTCCCGGCATAAATTGGCAATGCCCTGGAGCCAGAGGAAGACAAAACACAGCGCCATGATGATTTTCAGGGGCCAGATGGGGGGCGCCCAGGAGGTGGAATTCACCTCAAGGCCGGCCATGGAGACCAGGGAGAATTTGATGGACCAGATCACCATGCAGGTCATCACGGGCATGAAAAAGATCAGGTTGGTGACAATGGCCAGGATGGTTTGGGTTCTCGGGGTGGCCATGGCCGTGAAAATGTCCACGCGAACATGGCCCCGGTGGACATCTGTGTACGCGGTTCCCAGCATGAAATGGATGCCGTAGAGGAAGGTGGTGGCCTCAAATCCCCAACTGGTGGGAGCATTGAATACGTAACGCATGAAGACTTCGTAGACCACGATGAAAAGAAGGGGGTAGACCAGCAGGGAGGAAATTTCCCCCTCCCGACGGACCAGCCCTTCCAGGTGTGTTGCAATGGTGTCCAGCATGGTGAAATCCTTTTTCCAGGGGGTTCGGAACCCGGAGGCGTGTTATATCGAGAGTGTACCGGCACCCGCCGGGGGCGGGGCCGGGATGGGGTATCCGGGTTTCGGTTTGGGTGTCGGGCTCGGGTTATTCGTAGGTCTGGCCGCTGATATAGGTCTCGTAGGGCCAGGGCGCGACCCCGCCGCGGGCCTTGCGCCAGTCGGCGTAATCGTTGATGAATGCCTCCTGGGAGTCCATGACCTTTTTCACGTCTGGATATTTTTCCTTGAGGGAATCAATGTATTTTTTGGTGGTCTTCCGAAAGGATATCCGGGTGTCTTCGTCCATGTTTACAAATTCTACATTCTGCTTAAAGAGCCGGATGGCCTTGGCATTGAGGCTGTTGATCCAGTTGTAGCTCCACAGTTGGGTTTCCTTGGCACAGATGTCGATGATCCACTTCAGATCCTGGGGGAGTTTTTCGTAGGCATCCTTGTTGAAGAACAGACCGCATTGGATACCGGGCTGGTGAACCCCGGGTTCGATGACGAATTTGGTGATTTCATCAAAGCCCATGGGATAGTTGATGGCTGGGGAGGAGAACTCCGCTGCATCAATCACGCCGCGTTCCAGGGCCAGGTAAACTTCGCCGCCGGGCAGGGGGCTCACCGAGGCGCCCAAGTCGTTCATGATGTCCATGAACCAGCCCGGGGTGCGCAGGCGCATGCCCTTGAAATCTTCCATTTTGGTGGCCCGTTTGTTGGAGAATAATCCCATTTCCTGACCGCATTGCCCGCCGGGCAGGGCAAAGAGATTGAATTTTCCGTAGATTTCCTGCATCAGCTCCAGCCCTCCCTTTTCGTAGAGCCAGATATTATATCCTTCGCCATCCAGCCCGAAGGGGACCGAGGCAAAGGCCACAAAGGCTTCATTTTTTCCCTTCCAGTATCCGGGCCAGTCGTGGCCCACCTGGGCCGCACCTTGGCTTACGGCGTCAAAACTCTGCATGGCCGGAACCAACTCGCCTGCGGAAAAGGGTTTGATGTCCAGGCGACCGGCCGAGGCCAGGCGGACGGAATCGGCAAAGTGGACGGCAATGTCGTAGAAGAGCAGTCCTTTGGACCAGGGCATGACCATTTTCCACCGGACTTTTTCATCCGAGGGTTTGAAGGAGACGCGTTTGGCGATTTTGTGCCGGGGATCTTCTCCGAATTTTTCCCGTTTTCCGGCTTGTGCCGGGCTGCAAAGAAATACGAACGCCAAAAGGCAGGTGATGATGAGACTGAGCTTTTTTTTCATTTAGGGTCCTCCATCCTTGGGATACATGGTTGAGAAACAGATCGTGCGGATCGGGCCTGACCAAACCTCCTTTCCTTCAAATTTGGATTAAAGGTATTCCAGTGAACCAATTTAAAAAAATACTCGTGAAACTATGAATGGTGCTAAAATTTCACAAATACTAAAGGCGGAAAAAATCCTTTGTCAAGAAAAAAATAAAATTGGTTTGTTTTTTCTAATTTCATTTGTTAATGAAGAAAAACGCTTAAGAATCAATATGTTTATTTTTCGAAGCGAACGCCTGGCTTGATGGGGGTGTTCTGTTCTGCCTCCATTGCTGGGTGGTGAACGAAAGGGGACTACAAATTGGTATGACCAGATAATATGATGAGCTGAATGGTTGACTGGTCTGGATGTTTACGCTGTTCTGAACGCCCGTCATTCAAGGCGATGGCCGGGGAAGAATGGGCCCTTGGTTGTGAGGAGGTACTTCATGGAGATCCGGGAACCTGAAATTGCAAAGCAGGATATTCTGACTCTGGACGATCCGGCATTCTGCCTGGAGAATGTCTGTGTGGTCACTGGTTGCGGCACCGGTATCGGCCGGGCCGTGGCATTGGCCGCCGCGGCCAACGGTTTAACCGTGGCCGGGTTGGATATCAACGGCGTGGAAGGGGAGAAAACCCGGGCCGCGGTTTCCGCCCTGGGCGGATGCATGGTCTTTATTCCCACGGACCTGCGGGACGACCACCAGGTTCGGGGGGCGGTGGACCGAGCGGCGGGGCTGGGTCAGATCAAATTTCTGGCCAATATCGCTGGCATCCAGCACATTGATGCCGTGGAAAATTTCCCCATGGAAGTCTATGATCTCATGCAGGGGCTGATGCTCCGGGCTCCCTTTTTGCTTTCCCAGTTGACCATCCCCCACATGAAGGCATCGTCGGACGGCTGCGGTGTGATTGCCAACATGGCCTCGGTCCATGCCCACATCTGCACCCGGAACAAGCCGGTGTACAATATTACCAAATTCGGGTTGCGGGCCCTGAGCCAGTCCATTTCGGCGGAGGGGGAGGGAAAGATCCGTTCCTTTACGGTGAGTTCGGGGTTTGTGAAAACGCCCCTGGCCTTGAATCAGATCGGGGCCCAGGCCGAGCAGCGGGGGATCACCCCCCAGGAGGTGATTTCCGAAGTGATGATGGGCGCCTCCCGGGTGAAGGAGATGATGAATCCGGTGGAGGTGGCCAACCATTTCATCCACGGTTTTTCCCGCTTTTCCCGGTATCTGGTGGGCGGGGACATCCTCTGTGACGGGGGGATGGTTCTGACCTATTAAACCAGGGGGCCGGTGGCGGGGAGCCCCGACCCGCCGGGACGCCTGGCGCCGGTCAATAAAAATCCATGGCAAAGCCCCCCAAACATGGTATGATTCTCTTTAGACGTATTCTTTTCAAAA
>JAKSBM010000670.1 GCA_022361135.1 Desulfobacterales bacterium
CCCTGTACAAGAAAAAAATCGACAAACAGCCCAAAAATCCAGAGCACCACATCAACCTGGGTAATATCTACCGCATCAACCACCAACACCATCTGGCCGGGAAACAATATAAAACCGCCATCGGGAAGGGCCCCTTTTATCTTGAACCCTACCTGGCCATGGCCACCATGGCCGAAGAAAAGGGGAATTCATCCACAGCCCTTGAATGGCTGGAAAAGGGGCGCCCATATCTCAAACGCCCCCTGCTCTGCAAACACATGGAAATCCTCCCCAGGGAGGATACCATGGATGCTTACCTGGGACTCCATTCCTATCTGATCCGAACTACAAAGAGTAAGATTCCCATGATCAAAACCGAAGAATGCCTCCCCTCTGGAAAGATCTTGACCAAGGTCGGACGCAATGAAAAATGCCCCTGCGGCAGTGGGAAAAAATATAAAAAATGTTGCCTCCGTAAACGATAAAAGAAAACAAGGGGGAGAGTCATCGGTGCGCCATCACTCTCCCCCAACAACCCCAATTCATCAAAACAAAATCCATTTGCCATAAAAAACGCTAAAAACCATCCCCGCTATCAAAAAAAGTTTACCCGTCTGAATTTCACCATGGAATTCGCCGCAGCCACCCGGAACTGAGAATCAAAAAGGGAACCCCATATCCCTTTATTTTCCCATGCTTCCAAACCCCGTTTTACCTGTGTTGCTCCTTTAGGTAGCACCGCGTTCAAAGGGATTACTTTTCTATCGCCATTTTGCCGGGGTTCCGACGATAAGAACCGGGTTACCCACCACCAACCCCTTTACAGCTAGTAATTTTGTTGTTATGCCTGAACGCTGACACCCATGAACCGGCTGAAATTGAAAAGGGACACCCATGGAATTCCAAGCCTTACGAGAGATTTACGACCGATACCGATCCGAAGTGGAATCCACCTGCCTGGAGATCCACGCCCACCCCGAGCTTTCCGAGGAGGAATTCCGGGCCTGCAAAATCCAGATGGCGCTGTTGGAGGGTTGGGGCTTTTCCGTGGAAGGCAATTACAAGGGATTGCCCACGGCCTTTGCCGCCACCCATGGAGAGGGGCATCCCCACATCTGCATCATGTCCGAATACGATGCCCTGCCCGGCATGGGCCACGGCTGCGGCCACAACCTCATTGCCGGCACCGCTCTGGCCACGGGCATTATCTTGAAAACCCTCATGGAAGAAAAAAACATTCCCGGCCGCCTCACGGTCATGGGAACCCCGGCCGAGGAAAAACGGGGCTGCAAGGTGGATCTCATCCAGGCCGGGGCCCTGGAAGATGTGGACCTGGTCCTCATGGCCCACCCCTCGGACCATCCCACGGCTCAGTCCACGGGTTCCTCGGGTATCATGCAGTTCGAAGTCCATTTCACGGGACGGGAATCCCATGCCGCCGATGCCCCTGAACAGGGGCTCAACGCCCTGGATGCCGTGCGCCTTCTCTTCAACGGGGTGGATTGCTGGCGCCAACAATTACCCGAAACCTGCCGGATCCACGGCATCATCAGCCAGGGAGGTCAAGCCCCCAACATCATTCCGGGCAAGGGTGTGGCGGATTTTTACCTGCGCAGCTTTGAAATGGACTACCTGGAATCCATGGCGCACCGCTTTAAAAACATGGCCCGGGGCGCAGCCCTGATGACGGACACCCAGGTGGAAGTCCGTCCCATTCCCCATACTTACAAACCCACCCGCTCCTTTGACACCCTGAACAAAACCTTCATGGATTTGGCCCGGACCCTGGAGATGTACCCCAAATGGATGGAACCGGGGCGGGGCTCTTCGGACTTTGGAGATGTCACCCACGAAGTTCCGGGCGCCCATGTTTACTTCAATATCACCCAGGGGGATCCCCAGATCGTACTCCACTCCAAAGAATTCACCCAATGTGCAGCCACACCCTTTGCCCTCACACAGATGGAAAAGATGGGGCTCATCCTGGCCCGCATGGGCCACCGGTTCTTCACGGACAAGGATTTCCAAGGCCAGGTCAGGGAGGACTTCCATGGAAAATAAACCCATAGCCTTATCGGTGAAGGACCTGCACAAATGCTTCGGCGAGGTGGAGGTCCTCAAGGGCATCTCCCTGGACGCGCGCCAGGGGGAGGTCATCTCCATCCTGGGCTCCAGCGGATCCGGTAAAAGTACCCTGCTACGCTGCATCAATTTCCTGGAAACCCCCAACCAGGGTGAAGTCACCGTGTGTGGGGAGACCATTGAACTGACCACGGATCGCCGGGGAAAGACCCGGCCCCGGGACATCAAACAGGTGGAACGCAGCCGCACCCGGCTGGCCATGGTCTTCCAGCAATTCAACCTCTGGAGCCACATGACCGTGCTGGAAAACGTCATCGAAGCCCCGATCCATGTCCTCAAGGTTCCCAAGGCCGAGGCCATTGAACGGGCCAAAACCTACCTGGACAAGGTGGGCATCAAGGACAAGCTGGATGCCTATCCCATCCAACTCTCCGGGGGGCAGCAGCAGCGGGCCGCCATCGCCCGGGCCCTGGCCATGGAACCCGAGGTCCTCCTCTTTGACGAACCCACTTCGGCCCTGGACCCGGAACTGGTGGGTGAGGTGCTGCAGGTTATCCGGAACCTGGCCCAGGAAGGCAGGACCATGATGGTGGTCACCCATGAGATGGGATTTGCCCGGGAGGTTTCCTCACGGGTGATCTTCCTCCACGACGGTCGCATCTTGGAAGACGGCCTCCCGGAGCAAGTGTTTAACCAGCCCACCTCCCAACGTTTTAAAGAATTCATTGCCGCAACGGAACTGGGGTAACCCCAGAAAAAATACGCATTTTATTGACCCTTAAAGAAAGGAGTTCCCAATGAAAAGACTGGCAACCACCCTCATCATCATCGGCATCCTCATGACCAGCCTGGGCACCGGCTGGGCCAAGGACTGGAACAAAATCCGCGTGGGCGTTGAAGGCGCCTACCCGCCCTTCAGCTCCATCACCCCGGAGGGGGAATTGGTGGGCTTTGACATCGACATGGCCCGGGCCATTGTGGAAGCCACAGGCGCAGAAATCCAGCTGGTCAGCCAGGACTGGGACGGTATCATCCCCGCCCTTCTGGCCCGGAAATACGATTGTATCATCGCCTCCATGGCCATCACCGAAGAACGGAAGAAAAAAGTGGCCTTTTCCAATAAATACTACAATACCCCGGCCAAACTGGTGGCCAAAAAGGGGCTGATCCCCACCTATTCCAAGGAAGCCGTCAAGGGGAAAACCATTGGGGTCCAACGGGCCACCATCCATGACAAATTCCTCACCGCCGAGTTTGGAAAGGACATCGACATCAAACGCTACGGATCCCAGGATGAAGTTTATCTGGACATCGTGGCCGGCCGCATCGACATGTTCCTGGCCGATTCCGTGGCCGCCTCCCAGGGCTTCCTGGATAAAGCCGAAGGCCAGGGTTTTGAATTCGTTGGTCCGGACTTTTCCGATCCCAAATGGTTTGGATACGGTGCCGGCATTGCCGTACGCAAACAGGATAAAAAATTGGTGGAACGCCTGAACAAGGGCATCAAAATCATCCGGGAAAACGGCACCTACAAAAAAATCCAGGACAAATACTTTAACTTCAACGTCTACGGAGAATAATGCTAAACCTCCACGGATACGGCCCCAGCATCCTCCAGGGGACTTTGCTCACCCTGGAGTTTTGCCTGGTTTCCCTGGTCATTGCCATGGTCCTGGGGATGATAACGGCCTTTGCCAAACTCTCCGGATCCCGGGTGCTGAATTTCATTGCCCAGGCATATACCACCCTGATCCGGGGGGTTCCGGACCTGGTCCTCATGCTCATCATTTTTTTCGGAGGCCAGATCTTTGTGAACCAGATGGCGGCCAAGATCGGGTATGAGGACTACATCGACATCGATCCTTTCATTGCCGGGGTTTCCACCATTGGATTCATCTTTGGATCCTACATGGCCGAAACCTTCAGGGGGGCCATCCTGGCCGTTCCCCAAGGGCAGTTGGAAGCGGCCCGGGCCTACGGCATGTCCCCGGCACAGGTCTTTCGCCGGGTCCTCTTTCCCCAGATGGTCCGCCACGCCATTCCCGGTTTCGGGAACAATTGGCTGGTCCTCATGAAGGCCACGGCCCTGGTCTCTGTCATCGGCCTCAACGACATGGTTCGCATGGCCGGCATGGCCGCCGGCGCCACCCGCCAGCCCTTCACCTTTTACCTGGTGGTGGCCGTCAACTACCTCATCCTCACCTCCATTTCCATCTGGATCCTGGATCGGGTGAACAAAAAATACAGCACCGGCATCGCCCGGGAATAAAGAATCGGGGATAAACCTGTCCCCCATAAAGAGCGTACATGGACTTTTCCATCATTTTTGACAATCTGGGAATCTATTTTACGGGGCTGAAAAACACCCTGATCCTCACCTTTGCCTCCCTGGTCCTGGGCCTGGCCGCAGCCATTCCCCTGGGGGTGTTGCATACCTCCAGAAATCTGGTCGTCAACGGTCCCATCCGGGCCTATGTCTATTTTTTCCGGGGCACCCCTTTGCTGGTCCAGATGTTCCTCATCTACTACGGCATGGGACAATTTGAATGGATCAAGGCCTCCTGGGCCTGGGTCTTTTTCAAGGAAGCCTGGTTCTGCGCCCTCTTTGCCTTTTCCCTGAACACCTGTGCCTACACCACGGAAATCGTCCGGGGGGCCATTGAAAACACCCCGCCCGGGGAAATCGAAGCGGCCAAGGCTGCGGGCATGTCCCGGATGCTCCGTTTCAGACGGATTATTCTGCCCTCGGCCTTCCGCCGGGCCCTGCCCTCCTATTCCAATGAAATCATCTTCATGCTCCACAGCAGTTCCCTGGCCAGTGTCATCACCATCATCGACATCACCGGGGCGGCCCGGATCATCAACTCCCGATTTTACAGCCCCTATGAGGCCTTCCTCACCGCCGGAGCCTTCTACATGGCCATCACCTTTATCCTGGTCTGGCTCCTGAAAAAACTAGAAATCAGGTGGTTTGCCCATCTGAACCGAAGCTAGGCCGTCGGACCCAATCCGGGGGATGAAACATCCCCCTGCCAACATCCTTGTCAGCCCCGCCTCTTTTTTTGGCAGTTCCCTGGCCAAAAAAGCAAAAAACCATAGCCCCAAAAGACAACTTGACTTGTTTTCAAAGGGATGTCAGCATATTTCACTCCATGCAGCATTACTCAATTAATCACAGCTTTAAGAGGAAAAAACATGGGCGTAAATGAACTCATAACCAACATCGGCCTGGAATTTGCTTTGGAATTGGAACTGAATGAAGACGGCGTGGCCAGCCTCATCATCAATGACAATTTTGAAGTGGAATTTGAATATGTGGAATCCTTGGACACCCTGTTCATCAGCTCCGCCCTGCCCCCCCTGGAAGGAAAGGGGAATGAAGGCGTGTACAAGGCCCTGCTGGATGCCAACCTCTATGGGCAGAAAACCGGAGGTGCCGTCTTTGGCCGGGATGAACGGACCCAAGAAATCATCCTCTTCTTCAAGGTTGAGGCGGGGAAGGTCACCTATGGGGAATTCAAGGAAGCCATGACCCAATACCTGGATGTACGTGACCAATGGACAACGACATTTGAAGGCCTCGTCAACACCCAGGACACACCGTCTGACCCAACCACGGAACTCAACTTCAACCATGCCCTGAGGGTATAAAAATAAGGAGAACCCCATGCCCACGCAAGGAATCGGAGGCCAGACCCCGGTACAAACCCAAACCATAGACCAAACCCAAGGCCCCCAGGAGGTCGGAAACGGCTTGGGCGGTCATACGGCCCAGGTGGGGAACGCCCGGGGCCGCGGCATCGGCACCATGATCGGCAATGCCTTTAGGGCGGCCGGTAGAGCCATTTCCAGTTTTTTCGCCAGAATCGGCAACCTCATCACCGGACGAAACAGACAGACACAGGAAACGGCCCAGGCCCGGGATATCCAACAACCGCCCCCGGCCCAACCCAGCGTCCAAGACATGGCAACCCTTTTCGAAAACCAGGTCCAGGAGGGCTGTGGTATGCTGGACACCAATTCTCTGCAAGGGTACAACCAAGGTCGCATCGAAACCATGGCCGACGATGGGGATGTCCAAACCTTCATAGAAACTCATTTGGACGACCCCGACTTCAGCAGCGACACCTTCACCGGCATTGACGATCACCCCCCGGAATCCCCCACATTCACTGCCCGGTTCGGCAACAATGAACTGGTCCTTTCCAACCGGAGTTCCAGCAATTTTGAATTCCGGGGGACCCAGCTCAAGGAGGCCCTGCAGGACAACTTCAGTAATTTAAGGGAACTCATCCAACGGGGCCATCTCACGAAAAATGATACCATGCTCATGGTGGCCGTGGCGCCTGCCCTGGGCACCCTCCAAAGCCAAATGGGCCACCTTTCATCCGGGGAACGCAGCGAACTCAAGGACGCCATTGCCCCCTTGCCCGTTGGAAACACCACCATTGGAGAACTCAGGGACCTTTCCTTCTTGGATTAATCCATGGTCATACCTTTTCCGGTGGCGGTCATTCCACCGCCACCGATTTTTCCCCTTCCTTAAAAAAAATTCAACAGAACCCCTTGCCATCATTGCATTTCTACCTATTTTGCGATAAGCAAGGCAGACTTTTGTCTAAATTTCGGTAGAACTGAGCTCAAATACCATTGTCCACCGGCCCGGAAGCCGGAATCTCATTTGCCAAGGAAATCGTTCACATGTCACAGGGAAAATCCGTCTGGGAAGGAATCCGCTACCCCGTCATCACCGCCACTCTCATTTCCATGCTCATGGTCGCCTTCTGGCAATACACGGCCCGGACCCGGACCCACCAGAACATCTCCGCTGAAACCCATTTGAACAACGGGGTGCAACAGCTCCAGCAGGCATTTAACCAGACCGATGCCCTCCTCCTCTACCTCCAGGAACTCACGGCCCAGCATCCGGACATCAACCCCGCCCGATTCCAGCACATGGCCGCCCTCTGGCTGGGCCAGCATGAATTTCCAGCCCTTCGGGTGGTGCAATTGGCCAAGGATGCCGTCATCTCCCATGTCCACCCCCTCACGGGAAACGAAGCCTCCCTGGGTCACGATCTTTTGGCCGACCCCAGCCGTCGCAAGGAGGCCAAGGCCGCCTACCTGGGCTTCCGCACCGTGACCACCCCGGTTCTGAACCTGCGCCAGGGGGGACAGGGCATCATCCACCGCATGTCCATCCGGCTGCCGGGAACCGAGCAGCCCTGGGGTCTGGCCGTGGTGGTCCAGGACTGGGAACGGCTCAGGGAACTTTCCGGCTTCAACGACCGGGAAAGCGAATTCACCCTCATGATCCGGGGCCGCACCGAGGCCTCGGAACCCTGGGGCAAGGCATTTGTGGGCCGGGACGCGGATTTTTCAGCCCCCAATGTCCTCCTCCAGGAAATCTCCGTACCCGGGGGCCATTGGCAGGTGGGCCTTGCCATCAAACGGGCCCCGGCCTGGTACAGCTTCATGCCCCTGCTCCTGGGGGGAAACCTTCTTTTGCTCATGGCCCTTTACACCCTGCGCAAAAGCATCCAGGACAAGGACTGGCCCATCCCCACGGTGGTGGCCGGGACCCTGCTGCTGCTGTTGGCCGTCTTCATCACCCTCTACCTTTTGGTCAACCAGGCGGAAAAACGTCGCCACCTGGCCACCTGGAGCACCATTAACCAGCGCCGGGTGACCTCCATTTTAAACAGCCACGCCGACTTTGCCCACATGATCGCCCTGCAGCGGGGCTATGGGGAATTGCCCCCGGAGCTGTTCCGGCAAAAGGGGGAGGAATATGTCCGGGAAAATCCAGAACTCGTCAACTTCACCTGGGTGGACCAAAATTATGTGATCCAGGAGGTCACCCCCCGGGAGGGAAACCAACAGATCCTGGGCCTGCGCATCGAATTGGAAGAACCCCGTCGAACCAGCCGCCTGGCCCGGGAGCTGGGATCCGGGGTTTACACCCGCCCCTTCCCCGCCATCCAGGGGGGCTGGTCCTTTGAATACTGGGTGCCGGTCTTTGGCCGGGATCGCCACTTCCAGGGTTTGGTGGTCATTGTCTATTCCATGGACCGGCTCATGGAAAGCATCCGGGAGAACGAAGAGGCCGCGGATCTGGACATGGCCATGGTCAGCGACCTGGGGGAACCCCTGGTGGGTACATTTGCCCCGGGGGCCCGGCCCGAAGACGTCTACACCCGACGCCTCATTCCCCCGGGCCACGGCCTCCGCCTGGTCCTATCCCACAAACGACAATCCCTGGATCCCAGTGTGATCTCCGTGGCAATCCTGGGCACCTTCCTCAGCCTGGTTCTCTTTCTTTCCCTGCACCGGCTCCAGAGGTCCCGGCGGGAACTGGCCCGGCAGAACCGAATTCTGGATGAAACCCAACAACGGCTGGTCAATGAAAAGGAGCTGGTCCACACCACCCTGGA
>JAKSBM010000155.1 GCA_022361135.1 Desulfobacterales bacterium
TTGGTTCCCCGCAGCGAGCAGCAGGGGCGGATGAACCCCGGTGAAATCCATTTGGTACGGATCTGCCTGGACGAAACCTCCCACCGGATCTACGGCTCCACCCTCATGGAGGAATTGTTTGACCGGGAAGGGGAAACACCCAGCCAGGCCGGGGAGGCCGTGGACCTTACCATCCACAGCATCACCCCCATCGGCTACACCGCCCTTGTCAACGGGGTGGCCCTGGGCATGCTCTATAAAAATGAAACCTTTGAGGATCTGGCCGTGGGGGACTGCCGCAGGGGTTTTCTCCTCCGGGTGAGGGAGGACGGCAAGATCGACCTGAGTTTGAAACAGCCCGGATACGGATCCGTGGAAGCCTCGGCCCAAAGGATCCTGGATGTTCTGAAGGCGGCGGGCGGGGCCAGCAGCTGCCACGACAAGAGCAGTCCCGACGAGATCAAAACCACCTTTGCCATGAGCAAGAAAGAGTTCAAACGGGCCGTGGGCAGCCTTTATAAAAAAGGCCTGATCCTTCTGGACAAGGGCGAGGGAATCCGGCTGAAATAATGGACAACAACGATATCCTCCGCAGGCTCCGCTATGCATTTGATTTCAGCGATGGGGAAATGGCCGCCATCTTTGGCCATTCCGGCACCACCATCTCCCGGGACCAGGTGGCAGCCTGGCTCAAACGGGAAGAAGACCCGGAGTTCATGCCCTGCCGGGACAAGGCCCTGGCCCGGTTTCTCAACGGTTTCATCATTGATCGACGGGGCCGCCGGGACGGCCCCCAGCCCCCGGCGGAAAAGCGATTGACCAATAATCTGATCCTGGTGAAGTTGAAAATCGCCCTGGCCCTCAAGGCCGAGGATGTCCTGGCCCTGTTGAAACTGGCCGGGATGACCCTGGGTAAGGCCGAACTTTCCGCCCTCTTTCGCAAACCCGGCCACAAGCATTACCGCCTTTGCAAGGATCAGATTTTGAGGAATTTCCTCACCGGCCTCCAGCGCCGCCACCGGCCCACCCCGGATTTGGATCTCAAGGCCCAGGATCCCTGGGCACCCAATTCCCGGTAAATCCATCTCCCCCAATTTCCCATTGACACCGGCATGGGGGCTGCCCCAGAATATCCGGATCGGATCACCACAGAAAACAGGGGGAGCCCATGGGCCTGGACCGCGCAGACCGTCATACTTTAATTTCCCATTATCCCATTTTGTCCCAATTGCCGGAATCGATCCGGGATGATGCCCTGGCCCAGGCCCGGGTGGTCAACCTGGATGCCGGCACCCCGGTGTTCAACGCCTCCGATGCCTGCCTGGCCTTCCCCTTTGTCCTGGAGGGATTGCTCCGGGTTTTTAAAACCGGGGCGGACGGCCGGGAACTCACCCTCTACCGAGTGGGGCCCGGGGATGCCTGCCTGGTTTCCACGGGCTGCCTCCTGGGGAAGGGGAATTACCAGGCTTCGGCCATGGTCCTGGAGGCTTGCCGGGTGGTCATGCTACCGGATTCCGCCTTTGATGCCCTCATGGCCCTTCCCCCCTTTCGTACCTTTATTTTCTCCCTTTTTTCCCAGCGGGTGATCCACCTCATGCAATTGGTGGAGGAGGTGGCCTTCCAGCGCCTGGACCGGCGGCTGGCCACCCTGCTTATTGGGCAGGGACCGGTGGGCCTCGCGTCCCACCAGGCCCTGGCCCAGGAACTGGGCACGGTGCGGGAGATGGTGTCCCGCCTCCTCAGCGGTTTCCGGGATTCGGGCTGGGTGTCCCTTTCCCGGGGGCGGATCGAAATCCTGGATACCGGGGCCCTGGAACGGATTTCAGAATAAAAAAACAGTCCATGTGACCCAGGTTACAGACCTGGAGGTGTGGATGGGCTATAACCCGGCCATGGTGATTTGGCGATCCGGGACGGCCATCCACACCACCGGAGTGATGACGGCGGCCTGGCCGTGCATGTGGGTATGGGCTTCCAGCGGGGCCCGGCCCTGGATTTTACCCCGGGTAAATGGGCTGTATTCGGCTTTGTGTTCCATTTTTAATCCAAATTTTATGGGCAGGAGATAGACCATGGGAATTCAAGTGGTTCGACTGGGAAGTGAACGGCAATCGGAGGAAGGCATCCGCATCGGAACGGTGCGGCGGCCGCCCCGGGGCGTAAAAAAAGCAGATTATGCCGCCCAAAACTGGTATGATACTTGGCTGCCCAACCTTTCCCCGTCGCCGGAGACCATGAAAATGGGGCAGGCTGCCCAAAGCCCGGGGGAATGGAAACGGTTCAAGGCGGCGTACAAAAAAGAAATGGCCCGGCCGGAAAATGCCCGGATTCTGGAGCTTTTGGCCGCCCTTTCCCACACCGCCAATTTCAGTGTGGGCTGCTATTGCGAAGATGAAACCCATTGCCATCGGTCGGTCCTCGGTGAATTACTCCGGGCCGCCGGGGCGGTAATTAAAGAATAGATGTAAGGAACAGGTCGGTTTTCATGGTTGGTCAACTTCTGGGGATCATTTCCCCCATCCTCCTCTGTGCCGGTGTGGGCATGGTCTGGGTTCGCCTGGATTATGAGTTCCCCACGGATTTCGTCACCCGGGTCATCATGTACCTGGGGGCCCCCTGCATGGTCCTATCGTCCCTGACTAAAATGCACGCCGACCTCAATGCCGTGGTCATCACCATGGTTCTGGGCCTGGTCATCATGTCCCTGGTGGGGCTGGTGGGCTGGGTGGCCCTGCGCCGTTACCGCATGGATGTCCACAGTTTTCTGCCCTCCATCCTTTTTCCCAATTGCGGGAACATGGGCCTGTCCCTCTGTCTCTTTGCCTTCGGGGACCAGGGCCTCACCCTGGGGGTGGGCTATTTCATCTCCATGCTTTTTTTCCAATTTACCCTGGGGAATTTCATCTATTCCCATGGCCGGGGCAGCTGGGGGGACCGCATTAAAAGTTTGGCCGGCCAGCCCGTGATCTATGCCATGGTGGTGGGGCTGATCTGCATGAAAAACCAGTGGGGGCTGCCCCTGTGGGCCGCCAACACCACCCAGCTCATGGGCAATGTCACCATTCCCCTCATGCTCCTCACCCTGGGGGCCTCCCTGGCCCGCCTCCAGGTGGGGGCCTGGAAAATGAGTCTGGCCTTTTCCTTCCTTCGGATCTTTGGCGGTTTGGCCGCCGCCTGGGCCCTGTGCGCCCTCTTTGATGTCCAGGGCCTCACCCGGAAGGTCATCCTCCTCCAGTCGGCCATGCCCGTGGCCGTGTTCAATTATCTCTTTGCCCTCCACTACAAACGGAGACACGAAGATGTGGCCGGGATCGTTGTGGTCTCCACCCTGGTTGGATTTGCTTTTTTGCCCTTTTTGATTGGCTGGTTGATGGCTGGCTAAATTGTTTTGTTGAGTTGTTAATTGTTGAAATGTTTAGGGGTTTTTATGAGTTGTTTTAAGAGAGGTCTTTCAGAAGAATTTGTTGCTGCTTTGAATGATGAACGTGGAAA
>JAKSBM010000092.1 GCA_022361135.1 Desulfobacterales bacterium
CGTCAGCCCACGGCCCAGGAATACGAAGACATGCTCTTTGGCTGGCTGGTGGAATCCGGCATCACCTCCAACTCCGTGATCTACGTGAAAGACAACGTCACCGTGGGCATCGGCACCGGGGAACAGGACCGGGTGGGCGTGGCGGAAATCGCCGTGGACAAAGCCTATCGCAAACTGGCCGACCGCTATGCCTTCGAACGCCACGGCAAAGGCTTTGCCGACCTTACCGACGAAGACAAGAAAGCCGAAATCAATGCGGAAGTGGCTGCCGTCAACGGCGGACTCCAGGGCGCGGCCATGGTTTCCGACGCCTTCTTCCCCTTCCGGGACGGCATCGACGTGGGCCTGCGCGAAGGCGTAAAAGCCGTGGTTCAGCCCGGCGGTTCCCTCAACGATTACCAGTCCATCGAAGCCTGCAACGAAAACGACGCCACCATGGTCTACACCGGACAGCGTAGCTTCAAACACTGATCTTTTCCTTTTTTTATCAACTGCGGCCGTCCCTTGATCGGGGGCGGCCGTGGTGCCCCACCCCTTTTGGATTCCCATCCGTTTAACCCCCTCTTTTTCAGCATCAGATGTGTTGGAATTCTTTGTTAATAATCGGAAGTTAGTTTGACAAAAGTTAGCGTATGCTTATTTTGTTTTTAACAAATTGTGTAAAAAACAAATAAAATTGAAAAAATATGCGTAATAGAATGAATTTTCTTTAGTGATGTGCTTGCGGGGGGACATTCCATTTAATCCATTCAGAATAACGGTATAAGAATTTCCAGCCTTTTTCAGTCGGACTTCCTTTCAATTAATAGAATAATTATCTCCAATTGCTTGGGATTGTTGGGGAATTTAATAATGGGGGGCTTGGGATGAATCTTTATGAACATTATATCCGCTATCTGGATGGGCTGGTGTCACTGTCTTCATTCGTTGACACGTTGACCCAGTGGAGTGCCGGCAAGGAAAAGAACGGTCTTCTGATACGCATGCTTGAGGATTTTGATCGAAATCCGCTGGTGACGCGCGGGGTGGACCTGGTGGATGATTCTGCTGTGCAGCAATTGTTGGAAACCGCCTACGCCAACGGGGCTCTGTCTTCACATGCACGCGGAATTTTTCGAACCTTTATGTTTTCGCGATGGGCCGGTGGAAGTTATGTCCCTTCGGTATTGACCTTGTTGGGGTTTGATTTCTGGGCCTTCAGATACCTGCGCCCGTCAACGGTCAACAGCCCCGGTATAAAACGGGTCAGGGAACTGGTGGGGCGGGTGGATCCCCATGTGTCGGGGCCAGCATTATCAAAGACGAAACACTATGCGGCCCTGCTGAAAATCGACAAAGAACTGGATGCCATTCCCCGTCCGTCTCTGGATACATCGGAAAAGGGGGCGGTGGCCCTGTTGAAGGTCGATCTGGAAGGGCATATCAATGGGATGAAGGACCAGGTCCCGGAGAGTTTGCATTTTGTCTGGCTGGGAAAACTGGGGGCCCTGCAAACCGATTATATCGATGCCTGGGTAAGAAGTAATCCCGACTATGATCTCAATATCTGGTACGATCCGGACGCGGTGCTTTCCCATATGCTGAGTAAAACCTTGAAGCGTTACGCCTATGGCTTGTCCCAGGATCCTGTCAAGAACAGCAGCCAGAATAAGGATGCCATCACCCTGAAGCTGGTAACCCTTCAAAATAAAGCTTTTGCAGCCATTCAGGATGCCATGGCCCGGGGACTGACTTTTGATGAGGGGGCCATGGATTTCATGGTCTCGGAATTCGGATTGGACCGATCGTATTTTGAGACGTTGCGCAGGGAGAATTTGGCAAGCTATGACGCCTATGCTGGCAGTCTGAATTCTCGGTTCCCGGCGCGGAAAGGATTGGTTGCACTTCGGGAAATCAGTGGCCTGTGGGCAAAGCCCGGCGATAACTGGGCGGGTTTGTATCAACGGGAAATCGCGCTGAGAGGGAATCTGGCCGCGGCCTCTGATCTGGCGCGGCTACGAATACTGAGTCGTGAGGGCGGGGTCTATATTGACGCGGATATGCTGCCGGCCTTTTCAAGGGAATTGATCCAGCCCTTTGAAGCCGAACTGGGCCAGGTCTATGATTGGTTTGTCCGGGAACGCCTCTGGAAGGCCATCCAGAAAAAAGAGTTGAGTGAATCCGATACTGATGCCGTGAAAAGTCATGAACGGGCAAGTGGCCAAGTCTTTTATGGGATGCTGACCCGAATTGTCATGGATCGCCTAATGGCTCTGGGGATGTTGCCCGGGCGCAAAGCATTACTGGGTTCGGCAAAAACCTATAATGATGTGTATACGGATTTTAAGCGGATTTTTGAGAGCGTGGTGTTGCCCGGATCCTCCGAAGGCAAGATCATGAAAAAATTTCAGGATCATGTCAACAGCCTGGGTGTGGATGAGGTCTTTGTGGGGCTGGGGAAATTGGCCATTGCCCCGGATACCCTTTACACGGGGTATACGGGGAAAAATCGTCTGGGGAACGCCTTCCTGGCTGCGGCCGGGGATAACCCCTATCTGGAGGGGCTTGAGACATATATTGATACCCTGTATTCGCTTTTGGGGCAGGCCGGGGTGGATATCAATAGCCTTGGGGATATCAATGCCGCTCGGGATAAATTGGTTTCTTTGGGGAAAAATTTCCCGGAAATCGATCAACGGACCTTGTTTCGCATCGCCCGGTATCGATTGGATGGCGCGGAATTTTCCGCACAGACCACCGTGGAGATCACCGGTCCGTTTGCATATGGCGAAGTGTTTAAAACGGTGGATGGCAATTTGTTCGGAGATGAGAACATCGGCCGTGAACAGGCCTCTCCGGATTCTCCCCAGGTTTTCACCCGGCATACGGAGGAGGATTCTGTCCATTCGTGGCTGAGCAATGTGGATGATCGCCCTGAAGGCTTTTACAGGGAGACCACAAATTACAAAAAGCAGATCATTTTCCGTTTGGGGACCTCGACCAGCGAGGTCAAAGCCGCCCAATTCCTTTACAATAAGCACCCCGACCGTTCCGTGCTTGTGGACGTGGATAAAAAAGGCCGAGCCCGTATTATTGCGGGAAAGGCCAATGTGGATTTGGCCCAGTTGCCGGGCAACACCCGTATTGTTGTGGTGGGCCACGACAGCATGGTGGGGGGGCTGCACGGCATTTCAGGATTCTCATCCGGCAACCTTGCCAAGGTGATTCAACAATTCGGTGGTGGACGGATTCGGGAGGTGGGGCTTGACCGGATCAGTATTGTGGCGTGCAGCCCCTTGAGAATGCAAGCCGGCCCCGGGGAATCTCTTCTGGATGAACATGCGAATCCGCAATTTGCCGAAGGACTTATCCGTGGTCTGCATTTCATGGGCATTGAGGTGCGCAAGGGGATTTCTTCCCGGTCGGGGCTTGTTCAGGTGGATGTCCATGGACGTAAATGGATCCGTTATATTGATGAATCCGGTAAATGGGTCTGGTCCAGGGGATCTTCGGGACATAAATATATCACCACCCTGGAAGCGGCCAACGGAAGAACCGCCACCCGGCTGGTGGATATTGAGTCGGGAATTCTGGTTGCCGTGAAGGCGCCGGGAATCGGCAGCGGTCATCTCAACGGTGGGCGTCAGGGGGTTTTTTCAACCATTGGAGAGCGGGGAGCGGAACGGGTGAGCTCCACAGCGGATCTTCTGCCGGAGACCACCCGGTATCTGGCCGATCAATTGGAGACGGGCAATGTCCTGGTGGTGGCGAATCTCCAGGCTGTTCTTCTGGCCATGTCCCGTGGAGAGGGGCGCATTGCAGTGATGGATGATGTCCCGGATGAGCTTGCCGGGATTCAGGCGATTTTTCAGATGGCCCTGTATGCCGAGGATCGGGAGGAATGGCTTGGGCGGGTTCGGGAACGCTTTCCCCAGGCCGCCGATGATCTGACGTCTGCCTTGGAAACCCATTGGAATATGGTGTCCTTTGACGCCCTGAAGGCACGGGTTGCCGCCGATGCCATTGATTTTTTTGCCATAGACTCCGGCGATGCCAATGCCTTTGGTGTTCTTAGAACCCATTACGGCAATGATTTTGACGCGATTTATACCGTTGCCGGCGACATGGGGGGGCTCAGTGCCCTGGAGGGCGGAGATAATCCATCCATTCTTCTCGGTTTTTTGAAACCAGGAGGGGATGCCAGGCGAATCCATGAAGGGCTTGAGGGGGAGAATGGGTTTGAACAGGGGCAGTCCCTGGTCACCCGGGCCGAATTGGGGGAAATGCTTGAGCTATTATTCGGCGAGGGCTACTCCCAGGTGGAATTGACTGAGCTGATGGCTTCCATGGATGCCTATGAGGCTGTGCGTGGGCAGGGCGACCGCAGTGAATATGTTGCCCTGGAGCGGGTTCGACTGGCCGTTGAAGAGGCCGCCCCCCTGCTGGGGGCCGATGAGCAGGGCATATTTCATCTGCTATCCGGGCAGGTGGATCATCGCCAGGGAGAATTGTTGGACCTGCTGTTCGGGGACGAGGCGGCAGGGTCTCTTTTTAATCTGGTTAAACTGGATTATCAATTATCCCAGGCGGGTGATTTTCCTCCGGCGGGGGCCGGGGGGGATGAGATACTTCGGATTCGAAGGCTGGTTTTCGAACTGGACGGACTGGAGACCGACGGGGAACGCTATATGTCCCTGGAGACCATTCGACGTCGAGTGTCACTGCTTGAGGGGGATGATCCCGGATGGCGGCTGCGGCTGGCCCAGGAAAGCGGCGCACGCATGGAGGCGCAGCTCTCCGACATGAGCGTTGGGTCGCCCCAGGGACATCTTCCTTCCCTGGCCGAACTGGATCACGGATTGGCAGAGGATCTGGAAACGGATCAGCCATTTGAGACCGGTCTTATGGATGTGCAACTTTTGAGGGATGCCGTCTACGCATATCATTATGGGGAGCCGGACACGGAGGTTGCAGAATATGTGTCCATGGAAACCGTGATACGGCGATCGGAACAGGCCATTGAGGCGGAGCCTTCCCTTGACGGGGGCGTGGTGGATACCGTCATGGAATTCGCCCGCAATCGCCAGGCTTCAATCCGCGATGCCATTGCCCGTCAGCCGGAAATAAACGGAAATTTGCTCAATCTTGCCGTGTTTGACGCATATGCCCAGGGTACAGAGGGAATCCAGGGGGTACGGGATGCCGTATACGAATATGCGGCTGCTCTCCATGGGGGAGAGACGCTGGAATACAATGCCCTGTATGAAATCCAGTCGGCCCTGGATGCATTTAACGGTGGCGATTCGGAATGGGTGGCGCAGCTTCAGGCACGGGTGGATGAGCGCCTGTTGGCGATTTTTATCCAGGCACAAGGGGAGGAACCGCCCAAAGGCGTTTCCTTGCTTTCCTTTGATCTGTCCGGAATACCGCTGTCCGATCAGGTGAAATATTCTGCAGATTATTTGAAAATCCGCGACCGGGTTTCACGTTATGAACGGGGGTCGACGGATCGCACGACGGCCCTTCGGTATCATGAACTGGTACAGATCCGGGATCAATTGGCCGGGTTGTTTCATTCACCGCAATCCATGGGGGCAGCCACGGATTTGGAGGTGCTGGGACGCATGTACCGGCATGTGGATAATGCGGTTTCGAATATACAAGATGTGGTGCCCAAGAACCTTCATTTCCTATGGTTGGGGCGGCTAGGGCAGATTCAGGTGGAATATATCGATGCCTGGGTGGCCCGGAACCGGGATTATGCCATTTCCCTCTGGTACGATGAAAATGCCGTGCTTTCACATGAATTGTCCAGACAGATAAAGAAGAAGGCATATGCATCAACATTTGATCCGACATCCACTGCACCAGGTGAAAACGGGATACGGATCAGTGAGAAAATATTGGTCCTGCAGAATGAGGCCAATGGATATATCCGGGAGCAGATTTCCCAGGGGGTGACCTTTGATCAGGCTGCCATGGCATTCATGGTGTCCAGGCTGGGGGGGGACCGGGATCGTCTTGAGACACTCCGGAGAAATAATCTGCAAAGTTACACCGATGCCGTCACATACCTTGAACGCCGCCATGGACAGGGAGCTGCGGTTTTAAGATCCATCCCGGAGCTCTGGGCAGACGGAGATGCATTTGAATCGCATTATCTTCAGGAACTTTCCCTGCGGGGGAATCTGGCGGCAGCATCGGACATCGCCCGGGTTCGAATTCTTCAGCAGGAGGGGGGGATTTATGCCGATGCGGACCTGTTGCCGAAAATTTCCGAGGGCGTCACCGAAGGGTATAAAACCATCCTGGCCGGCCTTGAAGCAAGCTTTGTCAAAGCGCGGCTCAATGCGAGACGTGCCGACGGCGTTATCGGCCCGGGGGATTATACGGCCCTGGCCTGGAATAAGGAGTGGAGTCGCCGTTATTTCCAGAACATGATTTCCCAGATCGTGATGAATGTGTGGGCATCCAAGAATATGCCCACACGCAATGAGATGTTTTACCACCAGGATGCCTATGGCGATTACGGGGCATTGGTACAAGAGTATTTTGCACCGGATTCGAGATTCATGAAAAATCTGGCACAGTTTAAAGCCAAGGTCCGGCGCATGTCTCCCGATGAACTTTACAGCTCGCTGGGGGAGATGCGGATTGCACCGGGCACCATCTATGGCGGAATCACCCAGCGGGGCATTCTGGGAAACGGCTTTCTGGCGGCAAAGGGAGACAATGCCTATCTTCAGGAGTGGGAACGGATCATCCATGAAAATTATCGTCTCATCCAGGAAAGCGGTGCCCGTGGAATCTCGTCCCCCCATGATATCCCGGCATTGATGCAGTCCTTGAACACGGAGGAGGGGCCGGGGGATCTTTCGGCCTCGGAACGGACAAAGTTGATTACCTATCGCATGGACGGGTTGACCGGGGAGAGTATGATCACGGCGGTGGTGACGGGGCCGAATTCGTTGAGAACCGTATTCCAGCGGTTGGATCCCGACCACTTCGGATTGGGAGAAACCCCGGTGGCGGATAGAAATCTGCCGGGAATCCAACAATCCAATAAAAACACATTGCAGTATTTCACGCGCTTTACAGAAGAGGATTCAACCCATTCCTGGGTGGGTAATGCCGATGATCGTCCGTCGGACCTTTATGCCGAAACCACTCGATTTGACCATCAGATCATTCTGAGATTGGGTGAGGGGGAGGCGACCCGCCGGGCTGCGAATTTTCTGTTTAACAAGCATGTGGATCGTTCTGCCATGGTGGCCGTGGATCTGGATGGTAACTTAAAAGTGATTGCCGGTGAGATTCCGTCCCAGGGTCTGCCTGCCAACAGCCGTATTCTGGTGGTGGGCCATGGGACCGGAGATGAATCCGGGTATCGCATCGGTGGGTTGAATGTGCTGGAGGTGGGCGCGTTGCTCAAGGGGCGGGTGAATACCGGTACCGCCCAGATCACCCTGATTCCAAGGCCCACGGGCACGAAACGGGTGAGTCTTGTCTCCTGTAACGAGCCGGGTGAAGACGGGAGCCCCACCGGAGAAAGTTTCGGACGTGCGCTTCTGACGGCCTTATATCAGTCCGGGCGACCTGTGACCGACGGCATTTCCATTCGAAACGGATTGGTCCAGGTGGATGCCGAAGGCCGTAAATGGGTGGGCGTGTTTGACAATGAAAAAAAATTGGTGTGGTCCAATAAGGGGGACGGGGTCAAAACCATCATCCGCATGGGAGAAGAGGGACCGGTTTCCCAGCGTGTGGGGCTCGAAGCGGGACAGGTGGTGCCCCTGCTTTCCCGGGAATACAGCAGCGGTATCCTTAACAGCGGGCGCCGGGGGCTTTTCGATCCGGTTGCGGAATTTGGAACCGGCCGGATTTCCCTGAATCCACCGGACCTATCCGTCACCGGGAAAATGATGGCCCACGCGGCACAGGGCGATGTGCTCATGGTTGCCAATCTTCAGGTACTCCTGGTGGCCCTGGGACCCGGGGAACACCGCATTGCCGTTGTGGATGATACACCGGCCGATCTGGCGGGTATCCAGGGTGCCATCCAACTGGCGGGGCTTGCCGAGACCATGGAGGAATGGCTGGGCCTGGTGAAGGAAAGTTATCCGGAAGCCGGGGCACTCCTGGCGGAGGGGATTGCGGGGCTGGGAACAGAGGTCTCCTTTGAGCATTTGAAGAACCGGATTGGAAGAGACGGGTTTGATTTTTTTGCCATAGACTCATCAAATGCCGATGCTTATGGGGTGATTCGGGCCAATACCCGTGAGAATTTTCGAGCCGTTTACACTGCGGACGGAGAAATGGGGCATAGGGTTGAATCCGTGGGAGATGAAGAGATTTCCGCTGCCGCAGAGTTGGAAGGTCTCACCATGGCCCATGGGATTGCCGTTCATGAGGGGAACGGGATTCGACCCGACGGACTTGATACGGATGCCAGTGTCCTTGAGGCCCGTGAAAGTCTGGTCATTGATCGACTGTTTGATGCGGCGGTTCAGTCCACCGCCCAACTCCAGCGGCGTCATCAGCTTTCCGAAGAATGGATGCCGGTACTGAGCACCCTCCAGGAGGAGAAGGACGGATACCGATTGCAATTTGTCAATCGGCTTGAACCGGAAAAGGTCCGTTGGATTTCCACAGATGATGAACATCTGAGGGAATTGAAAAAATTCATGGATGAGCACATTGAAACCGTTGTGGCTGATGAGGCGTCCGGGACAAAGGGGCGTCCGGTATCGCCGGGGGAAGACGGAGAGGGGCCGGACGGGCTCAACAGTGCATTTGCCATTCAATACATCATTGATCTGGCCAAACAGCGTCAACGGGACGGTGTGGCATCTGATGTCAAGATTTCAAAAACATTGGAGAATACACTGGTTGCCCATCATGTGGTGGCCGGGCTTCAGATTGCCTACGGTGTGGTGATGGATGCGGCCAAAGTGACCAAGCTGGTGCGGTCCATGTTGCGTTCCGGCGAAATTGCAGCCCAGTCGGCCAGCGCGTTTTCCAAGGCCTTTTCCGTGGCCGGTGAAGGAATCGGGGCCGGTTTTGCTGCGGCCAACGTTGTGCTGGATGCCATCCAGGTGTCACAGGCCACCACCGAGAGCGAGAAGGCCGTGTTCGGTACCCAGTTGGCATTTGACACCGCCGGCCTTGCCCTGTCCATTGCGGGCATTGGTGCCGGCTTGGCCGGGGCGGCCACCGCCGGTGCCATCATCGGTGGTGCCGGTGCCATCGTGGCCGGGTTGGGCATCGGTTTTGCCGCCCTTGCTGAAAACTATGCCGTGATCGCGGACAAGGCCGACGGTATTGGGAAGTATTTCCACGACATTGACACGGGATATTCCAACTGGGGCTTCTACGACAATACCCTTGAAAGTGGTGGCAAAGTGTTGAAGCCTTACGTGGGCGCCGTGATTACCAAGGTGGATTTCAGAAACGATAAGGTCCACTACGGCAGCCAGTATATCAGTGAAAGTTCCCACGGCTCCACGGGATCGGGGAAGATCAATTACTTCTTCTGGGCAGGGGATATGCCCACGGAAAAGGTACATTATGATTACAGCAAAGACGAGTGGGTTTACGACGCCCCGCTGATTAATATCCGGAAGGAATTGGGGTACAGCGATACCACAAGACTTCGCTCTTCCGATGCCCAGGTAGTGGTGCTGCCCTTTACCCCGGAGGTGCAGATGCGTGGTCTCAACTGGCAGATGCTTCCGGGATCCACCACAAAAAGCGATACCGGTTTTGATGTATTGCGTCGTTTGGAAAACAATTATCGGTTTGACTTCGATTTTTACATATTCCCCAGCGAATACATCATGTACAAGATTGATCATTTTAATTATCAGCACACCACAGTGTCCGTGGATCTGGATGCATCGAGCCGGTCATTGATTGTTCCCCAGATTCCGGAAATTTATCGAAGCTACATTAATTACAGCCTCAACGGAAAGGGCGGGGTGTATTCCGTTGTGCTCAACGACCACGCCGAGGTGACCACCTGGAATAGCGGGGATATTCCCAGTACCTGGGTCTTTGACCTGTCCAACATGAGCGATACACAACGAAATTCAGCCACCTTTTCCGGCAATGAATACCGGGTGGGAAACACTGTGGTCCGTTTCGGGGATATGACGACAGGTTCAAGATATTTGGTCAGCAAAGACCATAGCATCTATGAACTGGATGTTAAAACACATCAGTATCTATTGTTGGAAATTGATGCCTTTGATCAGGCCAAGAAATCTTCAACGGGGGACCACAATACATTTGTGGCAGAACTTGCAAAGAAAATTAAAAATCATCCGGCAAAGAGTCGCTTTGTTAAATTGACCCATTATCATCCGGCATTTGAAAATTTGGAAGGTCCGGACGGCAAGAATAGTTATACCCGGGAGGATACAGGGACGGCTTGGTTTGATACCCGGGAAAATCGAGTAATATATGCCGATGTGGGCAATGTGGTTCTCACCCGGGATCTTTCGTTGCTGTATCTTGATGCCAACGGTGTGGCCTATATGGAAATAACGAAAAATGGGGCCACGGAACTCTGGGCGGTGAATACGAAAACCCGGGCAGTGGAGAATCGGTTTGCCCTGTACCAATACGGTGAGTCCGGGGCAACGACCCGGATATCAGGGATCTGGCATGACGGCCACCAGTTGATGGTACAGCAGGAGTTCAAAACCCGTGGGGGGGGATCGGTGGAATTCCGGTATCGGTTGGTTAATGGTGCCATGCAATTGGCAACAGTTCGGAATCATTATGGCTTTGTGGTTGATGTTCGTGACCGCGGGGCCCTGCCCGAAGATTGGCTGAGCAGATATCTGGTGAAATCCACCGTGCCGGAAATTCCCTTTTCCCAGCCGGACAGGGACGATTTGTCCAAGGGGGACTTTGTCCCTCCCAAACCCGATCAATGGCTTTCGGCATTCCATGGCGATACCCATAAGGTCTGGGTGGAAACTACTTCGAAAAAGGTGGTTGTTCCCGGCATGGGACAGATTCCTGTCGACCTGATTTTCATCGGGCTCACAGAGCTGGGGGAGACGGAAACCCCCATGTTTTTCAGCCCGTCCAACAAACGCGTCTATCGGCAGGAGGGATTGCGTTTCAGGCCAGATAACGTTGCATGGAATCGCTTAACCGATGAGGGGTTTGAGACGCCGACCACCCCATATGCCGTGCTCTGGGGATGGGTTCACCACGATGGCGCTAAAATCGTCACCGCAGATACGGTGAATCGCGGTGGCGCGGAGGAGCATGTGGCACTGCTTGACACCGGGCGGATTACCCAGCCCCTGGAAGGCCTTGTGGACGGCTCCCACTATACCCTGTCCTTCAGGTTGGCTGGTGGGCGGAAATGGAACCGCGTGGATGGGTATTGGCTGCTGGAATATCCCGATGGGGGATATTGGTCCGATCCCCAGTCCGAGGATGGGCTCCGGGTGATCTGGAATGGACAAGTAGTCGGCGAATACCGCAACCTGGGGGATTGGCAGGATGTGGAATTGACCCTCATCGGCGGTGCCGGCGATGGAACGGATTTACTTGAATTTGAAGGCATGGGCCCGGTCAACGGCACGGGAACCCTGGTGGACGACATTTCCTTCCACGATCGCGGGATTACCCAGTACGATGGAATTCACCAGGTGCTGAACCATGGGAAAACCCCGATCCTTGAAACCTTGGACGGAATGTTGAAGCAGCTTGATGAAACCGGGGGAACCCACCTGGTGGGAGTGAATGAAGTCTGGCTTACGGCCCACAAGGAGCGGGAAGTGGTCCTTCCCCCGGATCCCCAATGGCTTGCCGAACATACATCCACGGGTAATACCCCACCGGAAGATATTCCGGAACCACCCCGGAGAACAGAAATTCGAAATTGGCGTATGGATCTCAGGGATCTGGCAAAAAAAGAGGCGGGTGGAGAAGCAACCATCGCCGTGGCAGGGTTGACCGGGGCCGGAGGGGAAGAACGTATCGCATGGTATGACGGGGCGGCGGATGTTTTTGTCATCGGCAGAACCGAAGCGGGCGCGCTGTTGAGATATGCCGGAGTTAATGACGATAAGAGCGTGGCGTGGATTTATGACGAGGGAAACGGCAGGCTCCTTGCCCAGCCCCTGGTGACAGAGGAGGGACTGGCGGATCTTTTCGGAGAGGATCATGTGGTGGACGAGGGCAAGTCGCTTCCCTTGGCAACGGATCTTTTCGCCGGGACGGGCATGGGGATCACCCAATTGTTCCATCGCCAGAGCGGGCAGCTTCTTGTGAATACGGATAACGGACTTGTTTTTATGATTGGTGAAGGCGACACGCCTGTCCTGGCCACGGTACTTGCCGGCTGGGAGGGGACGGAAGCCCAATTGAGTGCCCTGCTTGAAAACACACCCCACCTGGATATTGTGCCCTGGCTGCGCACGGGGGAACAACGTTGGTGGGTTGAAGGTGAGAAGGCATGGGTTTCGGCCTCCCAGACGGCAGACGAAGATCTTTCCTTCATCGGGCTGAATTCAAATCAGGGCAGCGCCTATCTGTTTAATAAAACCACAGAGGCGCTGCTCACCAGTCCGTTGACCCAGACGCCTGAGCCGGGGCAGGAAAGGATTGTGGGTAAATTCCAGTCGGTATCTCGGTTTTCCGGAGAACGTGGGGACACGCTTCTTCTGGCGTATGCGGATCATTATGACGGGACCACCCCGGTGGATATTCCCATTATAGATCAGGTTCGTTATCTGGTGTTGAAAGGCGGGGACGCTACGGATCCATTCTTGATCGATAAAGATGTGTGGGACGCTTACGACGGCATTGTCATTGATGCCCTTGATCCTGATAAAACCCGGGATATCATCCGGTTCGGCAAGGGAATTGACGGGCGGAATTTTCTTTTGACCCTGGAGACGGAAGATGGGCTCACCCTGTGGGAGACCACGACGGGGAAAAGCCTGGTGATTAATAATGCCATGTCCGACAATCCCGCAGACCGGGCCTTCAGCGGCGGACATCTGGATCTTTTCTTTGATGGATACGCCCCCATCCGGGTTTCGGAACTGGTGTCCGCCATGGATGGGGTGGTTGCAGACCCGGATCGCCTGGTCTCCTATCGGGATCTGGACGGTTTTCTGATTCCCGAGGCCGGTGTCACGGTGAATGAGCTTCCGAACCATTACCGGGTGGGGCCGAACAGTCCTTTGATTGACCCATTAAGTCCGGAAAGTAAACGGATTTATCTGGATGCCAAGTTGGCCGGTGATCCATTGGTGCGGGAGTATGAAACACTTTTATCCGGGTTTGAACGAACGGGAATGGCAACACCGGAAAATGCAGTGCGCGCCGATCTTTTATTACAGGAGATGGCTGCGTTTGCTGCCAAGGCCCATGGGCCTGTAGATGAGGGAACAGATTTCAGGACGACGGAGAGAGGAACCCAGGAGTTTGTGAGCCCTCAACTCTGATTTTGAATAAACAGGATAAAAATGCCGGCATCAGTTCCAGAGCATGGGTTATCGGGAGCCGATGCCGACAATTGGGCGGGGATGGATCTGCGCGGCGACGACAGAAACATCCCTGCCTCAAATGATTTTCAGCACGTTGATGGGGTGCGGTTATTGAATTTTGAGGACCTCCCGGCAGTATCTGACACTGCGTTCCAGGGCGGTTTTTTCCCGTTCCAGGGAGATCTCCATGCTGGCCAAATCCCCTTCCATGTCCAGTTCAATGTTCACCCGGTCCATGTCCGGATTGGCCTTGATGAGTTCGTAGGCCAGGGCCATGTCAAAGTCCCCGTCTCCCACAGCCGCCCCCTGGGCTTTCACCCCCCAGGGCATGTAGTGGATGCGGTTGTCCCGGAAATGGTTGGTAAAGGCTCTGGGGGCGAGATTCTTCACCGCCTCGGTGGGATCTTCGGTGACGTGGTAGCCGTTGGCCGTGTCCAC
>JAKSBM010000612.1 GCA_022361135.1 Desulfobacterales bacterium
CAGTCCCCACCGGTCCAGGAACTTCCCCCGGAGTATGAGGCGGAAACCCGCATGGCACAACAGGAGGACATGGTTCCGGCCCCACCGGCACCCCCGGCCGGAAACGGCAATTGGAAGGATTTCCTATTCCAGGTGGAAAGCAAGGTCCCCTTTATCTATGCCCGGCTGTCCCAGGCCCCTCAGCCCCAGATCAGCCCCGAGGGCAAGGTCTGTGTCACCATCCCCGAATGCTCGGCCTTTGAGAAAAAACGGATCAATGGGAAACAAAACGAATTGAACAGCCTTTGCCAACAGGTCATGGGAAAGGCGCTGGATATTCGTTTTTCCGCCGAGACCGCCAAACCCGTTTCCCCCCAGGGGCAATCCCGGGAGGACTTCAAGGCCCGGCAGGCCGCATTGAATCACCCCCTGGCAGTGGAAGCCAAACGAATTTTTAATGGTGAAATTTTAATATAATTACGATATGATGCCTTCCTATTTTTAATTTTTAAGGAGTAGTTCCATGAAAAATATGAATACCATGATGAAGCAGGCCCAGAAACTTCAGAAAAAAATGCTCAAGGCCCAGGAAGACCTGGCCCTGAAAACCGTTGAAGCCTCTGCCGGCGGCGGCATGGTCAAGGTGGTTGCCAACGGCGGCCAGAAAATCGAATCCATTGTCCTGGAAAAAGAAGTCGTGGATCCCGAAGATCTCGAAATGCTGCAGGACCTGGTCCTTGCCGCCGTGAACGACGCACTGAACAAATCCCAGGATATGGTGTCCAAGGAGATGGGCAAACTCACCGGCGGATTCAACATTCCCGGAATGTAATCCAAGGTGAACCACTATCCCAAGGCCATCCTCAGGCTCATGGACAGCCTGTCCACCCTTCCGGGAATCGGTAGAAAGACGGCAGAGCGACTGGCCCTGCACATCCTCCATGCCCCGGACCATGAGGCCGCAGCCCTGGCAGCCGATATCATTGAGTTGAAAAGCAGTGTCCGCATTTGTGCCACCTGCTTTGCCCTGAGTGACAATGATACCTGCCACATCTGTTCAGATCCGGCCCGGGACCCCGGGCTGATCTGCGTGGTGGAAGACCCCACAGATATGGTGGCCATTGAAAAATCCAAGGCATTTAACGGTGTCTACCATATCCTGGGCGGGGCCCTTTCCCCCATCGACGGCATCGGCCCCGACGATATTCGAATTTCCGAATTAATCCGCCGGGCAGACCCGGCCGTAACCCGGGAAATCATCATTGCCACCAAAACCAATGTGGAGGGCGAGGCCACCGCATCCTACATCCTGCAACGCCTCAAAGGCAGCAAAATCCAGGTCAGCCGGATCGCTTCGGGAATTCCCATGGGTGGGGATCTCCAATATGTGGACCCCTTAACCATGCAGAAAGCAATGGAAAAACGATATGGAATCTGAATTTAAAACCGCCGAAGATATTTTTGAATGCAAACTTTGCGGAGATTGCTGCAAGGGCTTTGGCGGAACCTATGTGACGGAAATGGATATTCAGCGCATTGCAGAATATATCCAATCCGATCCGGAAACATTTATCAAGGATTATTGCGACATGTCCGGCAGCCGACCGGTACTGACCCAGGGCGAAGACAACCGTTGCATCTTCTTTGATTCGGAAAAGCAATGCACCATCCACCCGGTGAAGCCGTATATGTGCAAGGCATGGCCCTATATTGCCACCATCATTGAAAACCCGGAAAACTGGGACATGATGGCCAATTCATGCCCGGGCATGAAAAAGCAAGTCCCCCACAACGATCTATCGCGAATTGTCGCCGTTGAAAAAGAAAAAAGGGACGCCCCCCGATCCTAAATCCGGCACCCTTTCCAGGGTGCCTCCCCCATTTCCTGTTTTACCCATCCCCAAGAAATCCTATGGAATTTCGCCACAAAGTATGGTTTACTAGAGTGACATAAGATCTTCTGATTTAATTAGCACCATAATTTGTCTGTCAACATCCATACCAGCCGTTTCCCGGCATTTCCATAACATTCCGTGGGGTGATGACTGGATGGAGTTCACAACAACATGGGACCTTCGTCCCGACGTAACAGGATAAATAACATGGCATCCAATCCCGGAGAAATTGTATCCCTACTCATCAAAAAAGGGGTCCTGACCAAAGCAAAAGCCCGCTATGCAATGCGGGTGAAATCAAAACTCTCTCCTGGAAAAACCCTCATTGATACCCTTCGGGAGCTCAAGTACATTGAAGACACGCAGGTAAAGGACATCCTGCGGGCCCACCATCTTTCCCTGCGAATCGGGGATCTTTTGGTAGAATTCGGCTACCTTTCAAAGGAGAAGCTCCAGGCCGCCCTGAGTATTCAGAAAACCCAGAAGAACAAACGACTGGGCCAGATCATCATCGAAAACCAGTACATGAGCGAAACCGCCTTCATCGAAGCGCTCTCGGTCCAGCTGGGCTTTCCCTTCGTGGACCTTTCCATCGAAGACATCGACGAAAGCCTGCTGGACAACATTCCGGTGAAGTGGTGCATGGCCAACAATTTCCTACCGGTCAAAAAAATAGAGAACAAAATCCTCCTGGTGTTTTCAGACCCCTTTAACAAGAACGACATCCAGGGGGCCCGGAAACTCTTCGGCAAAAATTTCATCATGGGCATTGCCGCCCCCAACATGATTGAAAAAAAGCTGGAACGTTTGGGAAGCGGCACCCTCAAACCCCGGGCCGTGGTGGATGAAAACACGGCCATCGGCATTGTGGATGCCATCATCGCCAGCGGCATTGACCAGGGGGCATCGGATATCCACATCGAACCCTTCGAAGGACGCCTCCAGGTTCGGTACAGAATCGACGGCATCCTGGTGCCCTTTAAAATGTATCCGGCCAATGCCGCCAACATGGTCTCCTCCCGGATCAAGATCCTCAGTAAGGCCAATATCGCAGAAAAACGCCGCCACCAGGACGGCCGCATCTCCTTTGAGCACAAGGGAGCCAATTACGACCTGAGAACCTCGTTCTTTGTCACCGTTTTCGGTGAAAAAATCGTTCTTCGTATCCTGAACCGCATCGATCAGATCATCTCCCTAAACGGCATCGGCATGCAGCCCAAAATGCTGGAACGATTCAGGAAGGATGTTCTCACCACCCCCAGCGGGGTTATGATCATCACCGGTCCCACCGGTTCAGGTAAAACCACCACCTTGTATTCCTGTATCTCTGAAATCAGCAGCCCCCAGACCAGTATCATCACCGCGGAAGATCCGGTGGAATATGTGGTGGACGGCATCTCCCAATGCTCCATAGATCCGGCCATTAACCGGACCTTTGAAGAAACCCTGAGGCATGTGGTTCGACAGGACCCCGATGTCATAGTCATTGGCGAGATACGGGATAATTATTCTGCGGATGTGGCCGTCCATGCCGCCCTGACCGGCCATAAGGTATTGACCTCATTCCATACCGAGGACAGTATCTCCGGTCTGATCCGGCTGATGAACATGGACATTGAACCCTTCCTGATTTCATCCACCGTGGTCTGTGTCCTGGCCCAGCGACTTCTCCGCCGGGTGTGCAAGCATTGTAAAAAAGATTACAAGGCCTCTTCATCGGATCTGAAATTCCTGGGATACGGCCCCGAAGACCTGGCCGGCTACAAACTCCAAAAGGGCAGTGGCTGCCCCATATGTAATCATACCGGATACAAAGGCAGGGTTGGCGTATATGAACTCTTGGTTCTCAACGACTTTGTCAAGGAAGCCGTGCTCACCTCCAGGTCCACCTATGATCTTCGCCAGATCAGTATAGAAACAACGGGCCTGGTCACCCTGATGGAGGATGCCCTGGTCAAAGTCACCCAGGGCGTCACCACCTTGGAAGAAGTTTTCCGCTGTATCCCCAGACTGTTGACCCCGAGACCCATCCCTGAAATTAACCGTTTATTAGGAGTCTGATAAACCATGGAGTCCCAAGATACCCAAACCAGTATCATTGATATTATCCAGGAGCAGGTCAGAAAAGAGGAATCCCTCCCTGTTCTCAACCCCAAGGGGATGGAAATCCAAAAGGAAGCCACCAAGGGGGTACCGGATTTTAAAAAGCTGTCTGCACTGATCCGCATGGACCCCACCCTGACCAGTCAGGTTCTCAAAACAGCCAACTCTCCCTTTTACAGGGGCCTGGGTGATGTGGAAACCCTCAAGGACGCCGTCGTCCGCCTGGGTCAGAATGAAATGGTCAACATCATCATGACCACGGTGCTGAAACAGACCTTTAAAACAAAGGTCCCCCTGGTTAAAAAATACCAGACCGAGCTGTGGAATCATTCGGTGAGCTGTGCCGTGGCGTCCTCCTGGCTGGCCCGGCATCTGGCCATGGAAGAATTAATTGCCAAAGCCTTCATCGCCGGCTTGATTCACGACATGGGCAAACTATACCTGCTCACGGCCCTGGAAAAACTCATTGAGTCCAAACGTAAAGGGTTTTCCCCCTCGGCCCAGCTCATTGAAAAAATCCTCACCAGCCTCCATTCGGAAATGGGTTACGATCTTCTCTCCAAATGGAATATCCCGGAACAATACAGAAACATTGCCCGGGACCACCACATCGAGGATTATGACGCATCGGATGTGCTTTTGTTGCTGGTGAAAACAGCCAACATGGTATGCAATAAAATGGAAACCAACGATGCGGAACAGGACATATCCGGCATTGCCAGTTCAAAGGAAGCCGATCTGCTCGGCCTGACGGAAATCGGCGTGGCCGAACTTGAGATCGCTTTGGAGGATTTTAAATTCAACAACCTGATGGTGTAGTTGCCATAATAGAGGCCCCGGATTACATATCGGCAAATTGCCGGGCGATTCCGTCCCTTTCGTAGACAATCTCCACCCGACGGTTCCGGGCCCGTCCCTGGGGCGTGTCATTTGTGGCCACCGGATGATAATGGGCATATCCCTCGGCCGAAATGTACCGGGGCGGCACCCCGTTATCCACCAGGATCCGCACCACGGTGGAGGCCCGCGCCGAGGACAATTCCCAATTGGACGGATACTGGGACGAAGAAATGGGAGAACTGTCCGTATGCCCCTTGATCTTCACCTGATAGGCCAACTTGGAGAGGACCGAGGCCACCTTCATTAAAATATCCATTCCCTTGGGCGCAAGACGGGTGCCCCCCTCGTCAAAGAGAAGCAGGTCCGACATGGTGATGACCACCCCGTCTTCGGTCTTGGTCACACTCACCTCCCCGCCCAATTTATTAAACATGACCAGCTCCCGGACCTCGGAAACAATTTCATCCATTTCCTTTTCAATCATCCCCCCCAATTCGTCAATCTGCTGACTCTCAGCGGGTTCCTCCGAAGGAACGGCATGCATGGTCAACCCTTCCCGGGTACCGGACTCGGGCACGGCCTGGGCGCCCAGGGCACTGCGCAGGGATTTCACAAGCTCTTTATAGGTTTCCTGCTGGGTGGTACTCATGGCAAAGAGAAGTACAAAGAAACACATCAACAGGGTCACCAGATCGGCAAAGGTGGCCATCCATCCCGGCGCACCACCGCCACCGTCATCTTTCTTCTCCTCCGGGGGTGGAGCAATGGCTGCTTTTTCATCCCCATCTGCGCTATTGTCTTCGGCCATATTATTTCACATCCTTATGGATTTAGGATTTTTCCTCAGCACTGCCGCCGTCGGCCAGATACACCTTTAACTTATCTTCCATGAGTTTGGGATGCTCACCCTCACGGATGGAGAGAATACCTTCAAAAATAATATTCATATTGGTGATTTCTTCGTCGGCCCGCCCCGTTAATTTGTCGGACATGGGAATGAAAAACAGGTTGGCAAGGACCGCCCCGTAAAAGGTGGTGATCATGGCCACCGCCATCTTCGGGCCAATGGATGAGGGATCATCCAGGTTGGCCAACATCTGGATCAAGCCGATGAGGGTCCCCACCATGCCAAAGGCCGGTGCATAGGTACCCATGGCCGCAAATATGGTGGAACCGGTGTCCAGCCCCCGTTTGGTCAATTGCATCTTTTTCTGCATGATGGCGGCGATGTCCGCGGTTTTCACCCCGTCCACGGTCATCTGAAGGGCCTGGGCCAGATAGGGGTCCGGGGTGGTGGCAATGTCCCCTTCAATGGACAAAAGCCCTCCTTTACGGGCCTTGTTGGAAATTTCAACCAAATTGGCGATGATATCTTCCGGCTGTTCAATTTTAAACATGAAGACCCGCATGCCCGACTTGAACATACTCAGAAAATCCGACATGGGAAATGCAATCATGGTTGCAGCGATGGTCCCGCCCATAACAATGAGAATGGAAGGGATATTGACAAACATCATGATGCTGCCGCCCAGCA
>JAKSBM010001001.1 GCA_022361135.1 Desulfobacterales bacterium
ACCAGCTTTTATTATTGGTGCTTTGTCAAGGGAACGGCCCTTTTGCCCTCGGGCATTGCCGGCATGGTGTCCGGGGCCATCCCCTTCTGCGCCATGGGCGTGACCCTGATCTGTTTAAAATCCGAACAGGTGACCTGGAAAAAGGGACTGGGGATTTTTGTGGGCTTCCTTGGGGTGGCCTGCATGGCCCGCCCCTGGCAGAGCGGGGCCGTGGACCTGGTCGGTGTGTCCTATATCCTGGTGGGCTGCCTCAGCCTGGGGGCATCCTTTGTTTATACCCGGAAATACCTCAGCCCCACGGGGCTTTCGGCCATGACCCTTTCCATCTACCAGATGGGCTTTGCCCTGGCCGGTCTCCTTCCCATCACCGATTATTCGGGCATGGGGGCCATTGCCGCCTCCCCGGGCGCCCTGGTGGGCTGCCTTTTGGGGCTGGGCCTCATCGGCACCGGCCTGGCCTTTGCCCTTTACTACCATATTGTCGACGAACTGGGGGCGGTCACGGCCTCTTCGGTTTCCTACCTGGCCCCGGTCGTTGCATTCTTCATTGGCTGGCTCATCATGGGGGAGCCGGTCCATGCCACGGATTTCCTGGCCATGGCTTTCATTTTCTCCGGGGTCTTCCTCCTTCGGGATTCATCGGAGCGTACACCCACAAACCACGTAAGCCCAACCTTGAAATCCCATGCGGGGAACCTGCACTGATCCCTTCCCACAACCCGGGATAACGGGCAGGTTTGGAAACAGCACCCTTGGTCCGGCGTGATGCCCCGCCGGACCAAGCCCTTTTCCAATGATGGAGGAAACTTCCCACATATGATATGATGGCCCGACACATTAACCATGAAGGAAGGCCCATGTCAGAGATCACCAACCCCTGGAAACTCCCCGGAAAACCCCGGGGAAACGCCCCTAAAAAAAGTCAACAACGCAGTTCATCCCGCCAGTCCCACCCTTTTCTGGCCCAGGATCCCGATGCCGTGGTGGGGCAGTTCCATGAGCTGCCCGTGGAGAATTTCTCCGACTACGGGGTTTACCTGAGCTTTGGCCGGGACCGGGTCCTATTGCCCAACAAATATGTGCCCGAGGATGTGGCCGTGGGGCAGAAGATCCGGGTTTTCATTTATACGGATTCCGAGGACCGGCCCGTGGCCACCACCCTGGAGCCCGCCGGCGTGGTGGGGGATCGGGTGGCCCTTGAGGTGAAGGATACGGCCAAGTTCGGCATCTTCATGGACTGGGGATTGGAAAAGGATCTTTTGGTTCCCCGCAGCGAGCAGCAGGGGCGGATGAACCCCGGGGAAATCCATTTGGTTCGGATCTGCCTGGACGAAACCTCCCACCGAATCTACGGCTCCACCCTCATGGAGGAGTTGTTTGACCGGGAAGGGGAAGCACCCAGCCAGGCCGGGGAGGCCGTGGATCTCACCATCCACAGCATCACCCCCATCGGCTACACCGCCCT
>JAKSBM010000928.1 GCA_022361135.1 Desulfobacterales bacterium
GCCAACCCCGGAATATGGATGGTATAGAACAAAAAGGTCAGCTTAAGGTGGCGACCATAGGTGTCGGAATATTTGCCCAGGATATGGCGGGGGACGGCCCGGACCTTTTTAACAAACTCCCGGAAGCCGGTGAGTTCAATCAAGGCCCGGCCCAGGTCGGCGTCCTGGGAATCGTATCGACTGGAAAGGGTCTCCAATTTTTCCTGCCAGGCCTGGATCCGGGCATGGGAGACCGGGTCCAGGATCTCCATGAGTTCCGGCCCCAGAATAAGATCCCCCATGGTGTCCTGCATCCATTGCACCGGGTCGTCCTGGGAGAGCCAATAGGAAAAGGTAAGGCCGTAATAGCGCATGAGGACCTGGTTCTGCACCCGGGCCAGGGCCGGGGGAATATCACCACCGGCATCCAGGACCAGGGCGGCCAGTTTGTCCGGCTGGTAATAGCTCTGGACAAAATATTGGAACCCATCCCCATCCAGGCCAAGGGTCCGCTCCAGGCCCGCCTCCAACACATCCCAGAAGGGGGTGTCCTGGTCCTTGGCTTCCTTGGCGATCTGGTGGAAGAGGACCATGAGGTTGTCGGCGGCCGGGGTACAATCCCCGGAGTCCCGGTTGGCCTCAAAGGCCAGAAAGAGAATGTCCACATAGGTGGCCAGGGCCCGTCCCCCCTGGGGGGCGTCCTTGTAGAGGTAGAAATAATGGAGGCTGAAATGACGGGCTTCGCCCACGATGAATTCCCAGTTTCGATAGGGATGGGATAATTCCTTGAGAAAGGTCTCCATGCGATTGAGGATCCCCACGTACCCTTGAAAAACCTCCATGAGAAACTGATATCTGACATCAATGGACACATCTGCCCGGGTATCGGACAGGTTCACTTCAAGGGCCTTGGACTTCACAACATAACCTCATTGATCGCACCCCTTTCCAAGCCCTGGCGCGGGCCGGATCCGGAAGGGGTCTGGTATTTGGAAAACGCCTGCAAATATTAGGTAGTTTATTCACTTTTCCCAGCTTTGTCCATGACAATCCGGAGCTGTGTTTTTTTTTACACAATATGATATTTTTTCCCCATTCCAAGGCTTTTTCAGCCCCTGTTTTTATGCTATTCTCGCTCCCGCGTCTGTGATTTCTGATACTGAACCTGAGGATATGAATAATGAAGCGGTTTGCAGACCTGAAAATTCGACCCAAGATTTTAACCTTGTTGATCACCACCGGGCTTCTCCCTCTTCTGGCTGCCAGCTTCTACGGCAGTTCCCTTTCGGCCAGGGCCCTGATGGACAAATCCTTTTCCCAGCTCACCTCGGTTCAAACCATTCGAACCGGGCAATTGGAAACGGATTTCCAGCGCCGGATTAAGGAGTTGAAAATGCTGGCCGCCAACGGCCAGACCCGGGATTTTGTCCACCGCCTCACGGCCTTTTCACGGGAAGCAGACTTTTCTCCGGACCTGGACAATTACATTGAAATCTCCAAGCTCTATGCCCCGGCCCTGGAGCGATTTATCCTTTCCTACGGCTGCCAGGACCTGAAAATCTTCGATGCCAAAGAGGGCAAGCTGCTCTATTCCCATGAAGCCCGGGCGCCCCTGTGGCAGAAGATAGGCCAGACCCACTATGCCGGAACCGGCATGGCTCGGGCATTTGAAACCGTCCGCAAAACCCGCAGGGGTACCCTGGTGGATTTTGAACCCTTTGCCCCGGCCCACAATGCGGAAACCGCATTCTTTGCCCAGCCCATCATCGATACCCGGGGGGACATTGCCGCCGTGGCCGTGGTCCAGATCGGACCATCCTTCATCGACAAAATCATGGAATCCCGCAAGGGCATGGGGGAAACCGGAGAATCCTATATCCTGGACTGGGATCCGGAGGCCCAGAAATTTGAACTGCGCTCGGCCATGAAAACCATGGGCCAGGGCCAATTCGTCATCGGCCACACCATTCCCCAGAACCTGGGATATTGGCTGGCCGCCGTGGAAAAGGGCTATGTTGGTGGCAGCGGCACCTACCGGGACAGTTCGGGCAAGGAAATTCTGGCCGCCTTCAACCGGCTGAACATCCCCGGTCAGGACTGGTATCTCATTTCCAAAATCGATCGCCATGAAGTGGAAGGGCCGGTGCGAGCCATCATGTGGAAAACCATTTTCCTTTCCGCCAGCCTGGTACTGGTCATTGGCGTGGGCTGTTTTTTCCTGGCCCGGGGGCTCACCCGTCCCATCATCGAAGACGTGGAATTTGCAAAGGCCATTGCCCGGGGTGAATACGACCGCCGCCTGGAACTGGACCAACGGGATGAACTGGGCCAGCTGGCCCGGGCATTGAACCACATGACCCAGACCCTGGGGGAAATGGATTGGCTCAAACGGGGCAAGGAAGGATTGGACGATGTCCTGCGCGGGGATATCGATGATAAGGAATTGGGGCGCCGCTTCATCAAATACATGGCCCGGCACATCGACGCCCAGATGGGAGCCCTTTACCTGAGGCGGGGTAAGGAACTTCAACTCACGGCCAGCTATGCCTTCAGTGACCGGGAGGGCAATTTCAACACCATTGCCCTGGGCGAAGGTCTGGTGGGTCAGGCGGCTTTGGAAAACCAATCCCTCTGCTTCTACGATGTCAAGGACCATGCCCCGGACATCCACTACGGCACGGGCCGGAGGAAGGCGCGGGCATACATGGCGGTTCCCCTTAGTTTTGAGGACAAACTCATGGGGGTTTTCCTCCTGGGGGCCATGGAAGAATTCAGCCCCATCCAACGCCGTTTCATTGAACAGAATGCCCCCAATGCCGCCATTCTCTTCAATGCGGCCAAATCCAGGAAAACCATCCAACGCCTCCTGGCCCAGGCCCGGGAACAGCACGATGAGCTGACCCAGCAAAACCAGGTCCTGGAGGAACAGACCCTGGCCCTCAGGGAAAGTGAATCCAAACTCCAGCGCCAGCAGGAAGAACTGCGGGTAACCAACGAGGAATTGGAAGAACAGACCCGGGCACTGAAGCAATCGGAGGAAGAGCTCCAGGAACAGCAGGAGGAGCTGCGGGTAACCAACGAAGAGTTGGAGGCCCGGACCCAGGCCCTGGAAAAACAAAAATCCCACATCAAAGGAAAAAACCAGGAATTAATCCAGGCCCAGGAGGGTATCCAGAAAAAAGCAGAAGAATTGGAGGTGGCCAGCCGATACAAATCCGAATTCCTGGCCAACATGAGCCATGAACTCCGCACCCCCCTGAATGCCATTCTCATCCTTTCCCAGATCCTGTCGGCCAACAAGGAGGGCAACCTCACGGAAAAACAGGTGGAATCGGCGGCTGCCGTGCATTCCAGCGGCGAGGATCTGCTCACCCTGATCAATGAAATCCTGGACCTTTCCAAGGTGGAGGCGGGCAAGGTGGAACTCCAGGTGGCCCCCCTGAACCTGGCGGACCTCACCCGGGATCTGGAGCGGATTTTCCAGGACCAGGTCCGTGAAAAGGGGCTGGAATTTCAGATCCAGGTGGGGGAAACCATCCCGGCCCGTTTGACCACCGATGGCCTGCGCCTCCAGCAGATCCTGAGGAATCTGATCACCAATGCCGTGAAATTCACCCCCCAGGGCAAGATCCGACTCGCCATCACCCGGCCCAGTGATGCGGATCTCCAGGGAAGTCCCCTGGATCCGGAAACCAGTGTTGCCCTGTCCGTCACCGACGAGGGCATCGGTATTTCACCGGAGCACCAGACCCATATTTTCGAAGCCTTTCACCAGGCCGACGGCAGCACCAGCCGGACATACGGCGGCACCGGACTGGGCCTGTCCATTTCCCGGGAGTTGGCCAAACTCCTGGGGGGATTCATCCGGTTGGAAAGCAAGGAGGGCAAGGGCAGCACCTTTACGGTGGTCATCCCCCAGACCCTGGCGGACCAGCCACCCATGGCCGAGGCTCCGCCTGAAACACCCCGGCTCGCCCCGCCCCTGCAAGGTCCCCCGGCCGGCCCCCGGGTGGAGGACGACCGCAAGACATTGTCCCAGGGGGAGGCCTGCTTGCTCATCATCGAGGACGATCCCCACTCGGCCCGGGTCATGCGGGATTTTGCCCGGGACCGGGGATTTAAATGCCTCATTGCCGGCAACGGGGAAACCGGCCTGGAGCTGGCCCAAACCCATCTGCCCAGCGCCATCATCCTGGACATCGGCCTGCCCGGCATCAACGGTTGGACCGTTCTTGAGCGGTTGAAAACCACCCCTGAACTCCGCCACATCCCCGTCCACTTCATGTCTGCGGACGATGCCAGTCTCAATGCCATGCGCATGGGAGCCGTGGGCTTCCTCACCAAACCGGTGACCCTGAAAAAGGTGGAGGACACCTTCAAGCGCATCGAACAGATCATCACCCGGCCCGTTCGCAAACTTCTGGTGGTGGAAGACGACCAAAACCAACAAAAGAGCATCTGCGACCTCATCGGGGGCGGGGATGTGGAAACCCTGGTGGTGGAAACCGGAGAACAGGCATTCCAGGCCCTGTCCGACCAGCACGTGGACTGCATGGTCCTGGACCTGGGCCTGGCGGACATGTCCGGATTCGACCTTTTGGAAAAGCTGCGTAAAAGCCAAATCGGGGCCACCATCCCCGTCATCATATACACCGGCCGGGACCTGACCCCCGGGGAAGACAAAACCCTGAGAAAATATACGGAAAGTATCATCATCAAAGGGGTCCGATCCCCGGAACGCCTTTTGGAAGAGGCCGCCCTCTTCCTCCACCGGGTGGAAAACCAACTCCCCCGGGACAGGGAAGCCCTGGTGAAAATGGTCCAGGACAAGGAGGCCGCCCTCCATAATAGGAACATCCTCCTGGTGGACGACGACATGCGCAACGTCTTTGCCCTCTCCTCGGTGCTGGAGGAAAAGGGGGTGAATGTTCTCATTGCCCGGGACGGGGCCGAAGGGGTGGAGATGGTCCAAAAAAACCAGGACATCGACCTGGTCCTCATGGATATCATGATGCCCCGCATGGATGGATACGAGGCCACTGCCACCATCCGAAAAACCCACAGGGAGCTGCCCATCATCGCCCTCACGGCCAAGGCCATGAAGGGGGACCGGGACAAATGCATGGCGGCCGGGGCCAGTGACTACCTGGCCAAACCCGTGGACACGGCCAAGCTGATTTCCATGCTCCGGGTATGGCTGTCGGACTAGGGCAAAAAGAGCTGAACCATGACACCCATCACCCCGGACCAAAACCTGGAAATTCAACTCCTGCTGGAGGCGGTCCACCGGAAATACGGATATAATTTCAAGGAGTATGCGGACAAGCATACCCAAAGGCGCTTACAGCACCGGCTCTACATGGATGGTTTTGACAATTTCAGCCAGATGATCCACCGGGTGATCCACGACCGGGATTTTTTCACCACCCTGCTCACGGATCTCTCCATCAATGTGACGGAAATGTTCCGGGACCCGACGTTTTTCCAACAAATCCGCCGGGACATCATCCCCCTGCTCCAGACCTATGCCTATGTGAAAATCTGGCATGCCGGCTGCTCCACGGGCCAGGAGGCCTACTCCATGTCCATCCTCCTGGAAGAGGCGGGCATGAAGCAACGCTCCCAGATCTATGCCACCGACTTCAACGAAGTGGTTCTCCGCCGGGCCCGGGAGGCCATCTATCCCCTGGATGTCATGAAAACCTATACCACCAATTACCAACTGGCCGGGGGAAGCCGGGAGTTTTCCGATTATTACACCGCCGATTACGACCATGCCATCCTGAAAAAGGTCCTCAGGGAAAAGGTGGTCTTCTCTGCCCACAACCTGGTCACGGACACGGTTTTCGGGGAAATGAACCTCATCTTTTGTCGCAATGTTTTGATCTATTTCAACACGGAGTTGAAAAACCGGGTCCTCCAATTATTTTCCGACAGCCTCTGCCCCGGGGGCTATCTCTGCCTGGGCTCCCGGGAAACCTTGAAATTTTCCCAGGTGGCGGACCAGTTTGAAACCCTGTCCGAAACCCACCGAATCTACCGAAAAAAAAGGTCTGCCTGACCCATAAGGATATGCCATGCAAAACATTCCCATTCTCATCGTGGATGACCGGCCGGAAAACCTGCTCACCCTGGAGCAGCTTCTCTCCTGTCCGGAACTGGACATCATCCGTGCCGATTCCGGGCCGGCCGCCCTTGAAAAAACCCTGGACCATTCATTTGCCCTGATCCTTTTGGACGTCCAGATGCCGGGCATGGACGGCTATGAAACCGCCGCCCTGCTCCGGGGCAGCCAGCGGACCAAATCCATCCCCATTATCTTCATCACCGCCTCCAGGAAGGAAGAAGCCAATGTTTTCCGGGGATACGGCAGCGGTGCCGTGGATTACCTGTTCAAACCCCTGGAACCCCATGTGCTCATGTCCAAGGTGAAAATTTTCCTGGAACTCCACTGCCAGCGCCTTCTCCTGGAGGAAAAAACCCGGCAATTGGATGCCAAGGTGGTGGAATTGGAAACCCTGAAACAGGAGCTGGAGGAGTCCAACACCAAGCTGAGGCGTCTTTCTTCCGTGGACGGCCTCACCGACCTGCCCAACCGCCGCTTTTTCGATGAAACCCTGCAACGGGAATGGAACCGGGGACTGCGCACCCGGAAACCCCTCACCCTGATCCTGGCCGACATTGACCATTTCAAGGCCTACAATGATTTCTACGGCCATGTGCTGGGGGATGAATGTTTAAAACGGGTGGGACAACAATTGCAGGAGACCCTGTTCCGGGACATGGACAGCGTGGCCCGGTATGGCGGGGAAGAATTTGTGGCCATCCTCCCGGAAACCGATCTCGCCGGGGGGGAAATCGTGGCCCAGCGCATGCTCAGGGACATTGTGGCCCTGAAGTTGCCCCACCACCCGTCCCCCACGGTCCCATGGGTCACGGTGAGCCTGGGCATCTCAACCATGGTGCCCAGACCGGAGAGCTCGGCCACCCATCTGGTTGAAAATGCCGACCGGGCCCTCTACTTCTCCAAGGCTTCGGGACGGAATACCTACCACCTGGATTAGGTCAGAACGAACCCCTTCCCTGCCACTGGGGCAGGCGGGGCCAGATTTCTATTCCGGCTTCAGCCATTTTTTCCAGGGCCTGGCCCGTGGTGTCCGGGGCCACCCCCGGGGAGAATTCCTCCACCACAGCAGTGCGATACCCCAGTGCATGGCCATCCTCGGCCGTGGCCCGGACGCAATAATCCATGGCCAGCCCAAGGACAATGAGGGCGGTGATATCCATCTGCTTCAAACAGGACTCCAAAGCCGTGGGCTTGCGGCCGTCGTCAAAGAACCCGGAATAGGAATCAAAGGCCGGATCCATGCCCTTCTGAACCACGGCATCAAAGAGTTCCCGGTCCAGGATTAAATCGGCATTGGCCGTTCCCTGGATGCAATGGGGGGGCCACATGATCTGGGTCCGGTCCCCCAGCTCCAACAGTTCAAAGGGGGCCTTGCCCGGAGTATTGGTGTAAAAGGAGATGTGATCCGGGGGGTGCCAGTCCTGGGTGGCGATGATGGGGTATCCCCTTTGTTTCAAAAACCGAATCGCAGCATCCAATTGATCCAGCCATGGCCCATCGGCGCCGTCCACGGCCAACGCCCCATGGCGGGCCGGGGTAAAATCACCCTGGATGTCCACCACCAAAACCGCAGTTGTGTCGGGATCGAACCCGTTTTTTATGCCATTCACACGCTTTTCCTTTTCTTTTTGGAGATTTGAGCGTATTTTACGGAGGCTAAATTCGGCATTCAACCGGAAAAAGCCCACAGCCGCCATTGTCCATGTACAAAATCGCCCCCAATGTTATATGATCAAAGGCGTAACAGACTTAACCCAAAGGAAGTTTTTATGATCCTGAGTATGCTTGACAATGACTTGTACAAATTTACCATGCAACAGGCCGTGCACATGCTTTACCCCAGAGCCGAGGCCGAATACCGGTTTACGAACCGGGGACAGACCCCCTTTCCGGAAGGGTTTGGTCAGGAACTCTCGGTGCGGGTAAAGGAAATGGCCAACCTTTCGTTGTCAAGGGAAGAAAAGGAATACCTGAATCAGGTCTGTTACTTTCTCACCCCGGTTTATCTGGACTACCTGGAAACCTATCGGTTTAACCCGGACGAGGTTCAGATTTCCCAGGAGGGTTCGGAACTCTCCCTGAGGGTGAAGGGGCCCTGGTACCGGACCATCCTCTGGGAAGTCCCCCTCATGGCCCTGATTTCCGAAATCTATTTCTCCATGACCGGTTCCACGGTTTATTCCCGGGAAGAAATCCGTACCATCAACCAGGCCAAGGCTCGGAAGCTGGCGGACAACGGAGTTCGGTTTGCCGATTTCGGCACCCGCCGACGCTATTCATCGGCCAACCATTTCAACCTCATTGAAGACCTGGTGGCCACCCCGGACAATACCCTCAACGGCACCAGCAATGTCCACTTTGCCCGCCATTTCGGCATCACCCCCATTGGCACCCTGGCCCATGAATGGTTCATGTTCCACGGGGTCCTGTCGGGCTATCAGATGGCCAACATGGCGGCCCAGGACGCCTGGGTCCGTGTCTTCCAGGGGGATCTGGGCATTGCCCTGGCCGACACCTACACCACCGATGTCTTCCTCTCGGGTTTTGATACCCTCAATGCCAAGCTCTTTGACGGGGTCCGCCATGACTCCGGGGATCCCATCCAGTTCCTGGACAAAATCATGGACCATTATTCCGAACTCCACATTGACCCCATCAGCAAGAGTATTGTCTTTTCCGACGGTCTCAATGTGGACAAGGCCATTGCCATCCACAGGGCCTGCCAGGGAAAGATCCGCGATGCCTACGGCATCGGCACCAACCTCACCAATGATGTGGGGGTCAAGCCATTGAACATTGTCATTAAACTCTCCCAATGCCGTCCCACCCCCCGCCGCCCCTGGCAGCCCACGGTGAAATTGTCCGACGATCCGGGCAAGCACACCGGGGATTCTGCAGAATTGGAAAACTGCATGCGGATTTTAAATCTGACCCGATAAAATTTTATCCAGCCTGGCTGTGTCGACGGGCCAGCCAGGCCTCAAAATCCAGGATTTCCCAAGGCATTTCCGCCTGGGATGAAGGCGTTGAAACGGGCTGCTGTTGTGCTTCCAAAAGCGTTTTCATCTCGTCCAAGGCCCGGGTCATTTCGACCATGCGTGCCTCCATGCGCTCCCACCTGGCATCCTCTCTTTCCCGCTGTTTCCGTTGCGCGGCATCGGCTTCCTTTTTTTCAGCCGCCTTCCCCCTGGGCATCATGTGCCCCAGGCATTGATTCCAGAACATTTCCAGGGGAAGATCGCCGGCCGGACCACCGCTGTCTGCCATTTTCCGGGCCAGGGCCTGGACACTCCGGGCGGCCGGTCCATCGGGAAAAAGCATGACAAAGGGAATCTGGGAGGCCACGGCCACGGGCACATTGGGATCATGGGCCACGATGCCACGGGCGGACAGGGAAATGGGCAGAAACCGTTCCACGGTGCGTTTGAGCTGGGTATAGGCCTTTTTGGCCCCGGCCGCACTCTTCACCTGGTTCACCACCACCCGGATGGGGGGGATGTCGGAATAGCGGGTGAGCACCTTGACCAGGGAATAGGCATCGGTGAGGGACGTGGGCTCCGGGGTGATCACCAACAAAATTTCATGGCAGGCCCGGCAAAAGGCCAAAACCTGGGCGGAGATTCCGGCCGAGGTGTCAAAGATGAAATAATCATAGGTATCCAGGTCCAGAAATGCCTGGATGAGTTTCCCGGCCTGTGACGGGGTCATATCGGCCATGCGGGCCACCCCGGTGCTGCCGGGGATGATGTCCAGCCCCTGGAAATCCTGGACCAGAATATCCCGAAGCTGCTTTTCCCCGGCCATCACGGTTTCCAAACCAAATTCCGGATAAATACCGGTGAGGATATTCACATTGGCCAGCCCCAGATCGGCGTCAAACAAACAAACCCGATGGCCGGAGGCCGCCAGGGAGAGCGCCATGTTCAAGCTGATGCTGGTTTTCCCCACACCGCCCTTTCCGCTGGTGATGGTGATTATTTTTGCCATGGTCTTTCCTCCACGGATAGGGGGGATGCCTTCACCCGGATCTGTCCCTGGTGGCGCTCCAAACCAAATGCCACCACATGGGACCGTTGCGCCCTGCGAATCCGGCTGTGGGACTCCTGGATAAAGGCCTGGAAAAGCAGCCTCCGATCCGGGGGTTTTCCCATGCCGCCCAATTGTCGCAATCGTTCATACCGGTGATAGAGGGCATGTACCAGATCGGTTTCGGCCAGGGGATCGGAAATGGTAACGCTAAAATCCAGGAGTCGATCCACTTCATTTCCAAATCCGGATTCCCCCTGTTTTGCCCCTAAATCTTCCCCATAGAGAAGGCGAAAAAACCACGAAAAACCGGAGTAGGGAATGAATACCGGCTTGAACCGATATTGGGGAAACAACCCATCCAATTCCTTCAAGGGGATCAGGTTGTCCGGATCCGTGATCCCGCACAAGAGGACTTGTTCCTTGAGAATCAGGGGGATCATCCCGTGCTGCCGTGCCTGGGAACTGGAAATGATCTGGCCCAACTCGCCCTTAAGGCCGGAATTGAAAATGATGTCGGAGATGGAGCGCAGGGGGATGTGAAAAAGATCAAACAAAAGTTGTTGCAGGGCGGGCCTGGGAACCTGTTTTTCATCCAACAACAGGCTGATCAGTGGGGCATCGCCCTCCCCGGCCCGGCGGACCAATGCCTCCACCTCCGAGGTGGACAAAAGCCCATTCCGGACCAAACCCTCTTCCAGGGACAAGAGCTTCCCATGTTTTTTCAACACACAATAACTGTCCATGGGGGTGACCAGATTCAGGTCACAGAGTACCATGCCGAAGAGCCGCTGTTTTGACCCGGCCACCCCCGATGTCCCCTGCTTCTGGAGCGCCCGGGCCCGGGTAATGTCCGATGGATGGATCAGCCCCTCGGCCACCATGAGGTCGCCGCTTCGGGATTCCGAGGTTTCATTTAATGCATGCAGGGCCATTTTATTCTCCATTTACCGGCAGGGTGACCACGAAACGGGCGCCTTCTCCGGGTTGACTCTGACATTGAATACGACCGTTGAGTTCCTTGACAATGGAATGGACAATGGCCAGTCCCAGTCCCTTATTCTGGCCCGGGGCCTTGGAGGAATTATAGGGTTCAAAGAGGTGGTCCATGATCTCCTGGGGAATGCCCGGGCCTGTGTCGGTGATGCAGATCTCAATCCAACCGGGCAATTTCTGTTTTTCATCGATGAGAATCCGTGCGGACTCGGCAATGTACCGGGTGGAAATCCGGATTTCACCCCCCTCTTCCAGGGCCTCGGCCCCGTTCTTCACGAGATTGATCAAAACCTGTTTCAACCCGTTGGGATCCGTCCGGACCTGGGGAAGATCCGGGTCCAGCTCCAGTCGGGTCTGGATTTTCCGGGGCAGGAGGATGGACTTTTTTAAAATTTCCAGGATCCGGGTGGCCAGGGGATTCACCTCAACCATGTCAAATCCACCGATGCGGGGGCGGGAGTACCGGGACAAGCCCTCCAGGAGCAAAGAAATCCGCTGCATCTCTTCCTTCACCACGGAAAGTTCATCCTGGGCCGGATGCTTGTCCGGCAGCTTCAAACTCAAACTTTCCATGTAACTTTTCAGGATGGAGAGGGGATTATTAATCTCGTGGATCACCTTGTCGGTCATGGTGGCATAGGCTTCCATCTTTTTCTCATTGAGATTCCGGGCATACTCCTGGTTGAATCTCAGAGTCTCCATGCAGGCGGCGGCCTGGCGGGCAAAGAGGGATAAAAGGCCCTGGGTCTTGTCCAATTGACGCTTCAACTCCCCATCGCACCCCAGGACCAGGATCCCCGAAGGGGAATCGGAATGGATCAGGGGAAGGGTATAAAATCCCGGGGTTTCCAGCAGGCGAACAATCTGGGTATCGGAAATGGCCAAATCCGTTTTTTCCGCCACATCCAGGCTGCAGAGCCGGGTCTTTTTCCGCAGACTTTTCGCCAGGAGACTGGAGGTGCTGTCCAGGGGAAGGGCAATGCTTTCGATGATTTTTAAGCTCTTGTCCCGGCGGGGGGCGGTGCCGTTGAGCATGGCCCCCTTGGCATCCGGAAAAAAGAAAAAGAGGCGGGGCACATGGAAGATGATCTTGAGTCCCCGCTCCAACACCTCCATGAGTTCTTCCTGGGTCCGGGCGGAAAACAATTGCTCCAGGGTGCCGTAAAAAAGGGAAAAATCCTTAATTTCCCATACCAATTGGGCCTCTTCCCGGCTTTTCTTTTTGGGATCCCGGGTCTGGATTCCCAGGGTCTTTGCCATATCCCGAACCTCGGATTCCGCCTCCTGGCCCAATTCCACCAGCCGATTGGCTGGCACCGGGAGATCGGGTTCCAATTGGGAGAGGGTTTCCACGGCCTTATTTCCGGCCAGCACCCGGGCCAGGAAAAGAATTTGGACATGGTTCATTTCCCCGGCGATGCGGTCCACGGGCGCATTGAGGCTTCCCACGGCATCGGCCAGCAGAGGGTTCAAGCCCCAATGGCCAAAAAGCCAGGCACTGACCTCGGTGGAATCCACCCCCATGAGGCGGCTCTCAATGCGCCCCATATCGCTTTCATTTACCTTTTTTCGCAGCAGGGCGCCATACTCCCTGGGGTAAAGCTGCATGAGGACCAACCGGCCAATGTTATGGAGCAGGCCGGCCAAAAAGAATTCGTCGGGTTCGGCCTCCCCGCTTTCCTGGGCGATGCGCCGGGCCAATACCGCGGTTTTATAGGAATGGAACCAAAAGGCATTGATATTGAATTCGGGTATTTTTTTGGCGATGCTGAAAAAGTGCATGGCCGAAGAACTGATGGCAATGTTCCGGATGGTGTCCAGCCCCAGGTAAACCACGGCCGCCTTCACAGAGTTGACCTCCCGGGGCAGGTTCACATAGGAAGAGCCCATAATTTGAAGGAGTTTGGAGGTCAGAGCCGGGTCCGTGGAAATGATATCGGTGAGCTCCCGGGTGCTGCTGTTGCCGTCATTGCAGGCGCGGATCAATTTCAACATCACCTGGGGCAATTGGGGAAGATGTCTGGACTGTTTAATTTTGTCAAACAGGGTCTTTTTTGCCATTTTTCACATTACGACCATGGTTAGGAAATGCGCATCCGTATCAACATTGTGTCTGTGTTTTGTCTGTATAGTTATTTTATGATACTAAATCAATAGTTTTACCAAAAAAGAAAGCAAAGGAACCCCCACCCATGTTTACCCTGGACGATTTACTGGACATTGCCGTTAAAATGGAGGAAAACGGAGCCGCCATCTATAAGGAAGCGGCACGCCATGCCTCGGATCCCGCCTTGAAGGAGCTGCTCACCTGGATGGCCGATGAAGAAATTGCGCACGGTCAATGGTTCATGGCCCAGAAAGGGGCATCTGCCCCCTCCCATCCCCAGGACGGCATGCTGCCGGAAATCCTCCACGAAATGATGGGCGATCGAAGCCTTTCCCTGGACGATGTGGACTTTTCATCCATCGCATCGCCCCAGGCCCTCCTGGCAGTGTTCACGGAATTTGAGACCGATACCCTTCTCTTCTATGATTTCCTGGAGGCCTTTCTGGAAGATCCCCAGGCCCTGGCCGGTCTGGAAAAAATCAAGGCCGAGGAAAAGGCCCACATCAAGAAACTCCAGGAAATCGCCAAGGGGTATTCCCCGGGCTCCTTCCCAAAATCCAAATAATTTTCCCCCCTGGCCTTCGCCTTTTCCGTGGAATGATTATGGTATGGAAATACCCCCAATAATTCCTTTTCCCGGAGGACTGCCATGGAGAAACTGGACCCACTCTTTAAGGACGTCTCCTTTGACAACCGTTTTGTTCAAGGGTTGCCCGGAGACCCGGACCATACCCCCACGCCCCGCCAGGTCACCGGGGCCTGTTTTTCACGGGTCACCCCCAGGCGGGCGGGCCGCCCCAGCCTGGTGGCCTTTTCCAAACCCCTGGCCCGGACCATGGGATTTGATCCAAAGCGCATCCAGGACTCAAAGGCCTTCACCCATCTCTTGGCCGGCAATGCCCTCCATCCCCAAATGGATCCCTTTGCCATGTGTTACGGCGGCCATCAGTTCGGCCATTGGGCCGGACAATTGGGGGATGGCAGGGCCATCAACCTGGGGGAAATCCTCTCCCCCGGGGGCCAGCGTTGGATACTCCAGCTCAAGGGGGCGGGGCTCACCCCCTATTCCCGCCGGGCGGACGGCCTGGCCGTACTCCGTTCCTCCATCCGTGAATTCTTATGCAGTGAGGCCATGTACCACCTAGGTATTCCCACCACCCGGGCATTGAGCCTGGTCCGCACCGGGGACCTGGTGGAAAGGGACATGTTCTACGACGGCCACCCCAAAATGGAACCCGGGGCCGTGGTCTGCCGCACCGCCCCCTCCTTCATCCGATTCGGAAATTTTCAGCTGCCGGCGGCCCGGGGGGATATTCCCCTGCTGAAACAATTATTGGATTACACCCTGGCCGTGGATTTTCCCCATTTGGATCCCCGGGATCCCCGGTGCTACCTTGACTTTTTCAGGGAGGTCTGTGAACGGACATGCACCCTCATGGTCCATTGGATGCGGGTGGGATTTGTCCACGGGGTAATGAACACGGACAATATGTCCATCCTGGGCCTCACCCTGGATTACGGGCCCTATGGCTGGCTGGAGGCCTACGATCCCCAGTGGACCCCCAACACCACCGATGCCCAGGGCCGGCGCTATGCCTTTGCCAACCAGCCCGACATGGCCCTGTGGAACCTGGCCCAACTGGCCCAGGCCCTCCACCCCCTTATTTCCGACAGCCAGGGCCTCCAGGACCAACTCCAGGCATTTGCCCGGACCTTTAAAAATGATTGGGAAACCATGATGGGGGAAAAACTGGGCTTTTTCCAGCGAGGTCATCCCCTGCCCGCCCCCATATCGGAACTCATCCAGGATCTCCATCCCCTGCTGGTGGCAACCCATGCCGATTTCACCCGATTTTTCCGGGCCCTGGGACGGGACACGATGCCCCACCGGCAATCCGATACCCTGCCCAAAGCAATTAAAACGGCCCTTTATCGGCCGGAGAAAAACGATCCCGGACACATGAAAAATCTGGCCCGGTGGCTGCACCAACGACGGCAGTTACTCAAGGCCTTCCCCATGGATCCGGAACGACGCCGGTGCGCCATGGACCAGGTCAACCCCAAATATGTGCTGCGGAACTACCTGGTCCAGGAGGCCATTGACCTGGCCGAGCAAGGGGATGACTCACGCATCCATACCCTGCTCAAGCTGATCGAAACCCCCTATGCCCGGCAGCCGGGCATGGAAGAATTTGCAAAGAAACAGCCGGAATGGGCCCGGCACCGACCGGGCTGCTCCATGCTCTCATGCAGCTCATGAAATATCTTCCCCGCCGGCGGTGTGGATGACCATCTGGGGAAAGGGAATTTCCCAACCATTCTCGTTGCAGGCCTCCACGCACCAGCGTTGGATGGCCCGACGGATGCGATTGTAAAGGGGGGCTTCTTCTCCCTTGAAATCGGCGATGACCATCAAGTCCAGTGAAGAGGCTACGGCTTCGTTAAACTCCACCCGGAGATTGAGCAGATTCCCTTCGTAACCTTCCTGGCTCAGACGCCGTTGCAAATGGGATTCCAGCTGCTCCAAAATCGGCCCCACGGCTCCCCCTTGGTGGCAATAGCCGATACCAAAGGCCACCTTGAGGCGAAAGCCCGAGGAAAGGTTCAAGGGGGAGAGGGCCAGGAAATCAGGGGTCAGATAGTTCTTCCGGGCCCCGCCCCGTTGAACCAGAACCACATGCTCATGGGAAAGGCTGACCACGCATCCCCTTATCCCGTCGGAGAGGATGACCCAATCATTTTTCCGGCAGGGAAAAAAACTTTCATTTTCGGCACATTCACGGGAGGCAAGGCCCATGAGTTCTTCGATGGGCACCCGGATTCGAAGGTCCATGGTGGGATTCTCCAGGGTGGAAAACATATTGATCCGATCCACCCGCCAGGGTACCCCCTTGTACCAGATCCGTTCCCCCTCCCGCACGGCACCGATGTTAAGGATAAGGCGACTCTGGTGGACAAATTGGGGCAGGGTATTTTTGGCGGTCCAGACCAGGCCCAGGATAAAAATAATGGTGAGGGAGAGCAGCACCCAGTCCTCGAAGACATAAAAGACCATGACCAGGGCCAGAAGTGCCAGAATCACGGTGAGCACCCGGAATACCAATTCCATGGCCCGGATGTGGAAGGGACGGTATTGCTGGCGATAGCCCGGCACCCATTTCACCAGATTGCGATAGAGGATACGCAAAAGGACCACAATGAGAACACAGGCCACCACGGCAATGAAGATGAACAACCCCCGGGTTTTGAAAAACTGCTTCACCGATGCCTGGGAGGCATCCAGAATGGATGCTTCCTCGGCTTCCATTTTATCCAATTCCAATTCCAGGAACCGCAGCTTGTTCTCAAGCTGGCCGGTCACCCCATCCCACTCCGTGACCAGGTATTGAATCTGTTTCTTTAGGGTCTCATTCTGGGTCTGTTCCTGCAGAATCCTGACATTGGCCAGGGCCTCCCTTGCCACGGGCAAAAGCCGTTTATAGGCGGCCAATTCATCCTTCATCTGAGCTTTTTTCCGGGCCTTTTGGGTCACCCGTTTCAACTCCATGATTCCCGGCTCGGCCAGGGAGAGCAATTCCTTTTTCCAATCAAAGGCCTGCTCCTCCCCCTTGGCAAACAACGAGACGTCCACACCGGTGGCCACCCGCTCGAAATCATCATTGGCATCGGCCAACTGGGCATCCAGATTGGCGATTTCTCCATTGAGATCTGCCTTTTCCGTCTCCGACCGGGTGTTCTTCTGTAATCGCTTTTTTTCGGCAATGCGCTGATTGAGATTTTTCTTCAAATCCAGAATGGATTCCAGCATGTTTTCCGATGGCGAAGACTGGGAATCCAGCATTTCATTGGAGGTGGCCTTCTGATCCGGGCTTCCCGCTCCGTTTTCGGCCGCCACCGGTGACATACACACCCCAAGGAGCAGCATGGTCCCCACGACCCATCCCAAGAACAAACGTCCCATTGCAGACCTCCCTTTCTAATCACTGAGAATAATAGAATGAAAACATGGACATGGGGGCACCTTAGCATGAAAAGTACAGGGGGAACAGTCCCGGTTCCCGGCACGGGAGAGGCTTGACAGAAAATAGGGTTCTCTATATGGTCGTAAGAAAGCCTTCTAATAATATCGTAACCGCAATATTCAAAGGAAATCTGACGTGGGATTACTGGATAAGGGAAGCCTGCTCCGAAACCGATTTTTTTTAATGATCGGAGATATATTTGCCTCCTTTCTGATCCTTGTGATCATGGTGCCCGGATCATGGGCCGGCCAAGGACGATGGGTATTTGCATTCATCCCCATGGTGGTGCTTTTTTCCTTCCTTTGCGAAGTCTACCAGCCGGAAAAATATGTATTCAAGGAACGGCTGGCCCGGTCGGCCATTGCAGCCCTTTTGAGTGCGGCCATCCTGGTGCTCCTCCCCGGCCCGACGGGTCGCAACCCCCAGATGATCCTCGGGTGTCTCCTGCTTTTTTATCTACTCCAATCCCTGTGGCAGGTGCTCTTTCACCGGGCCAACGGTGCGCCTTTTTTCACGGAGAAAGTCCTGGTTCTGGGGACGGACAAGGTGGCCCATAATGTGGAAAACCTTATCCAATCGGCCCATGGCCGGTATGAAATGCTGGGCTATGTATCCACCCCCCTGGAAGGAATTTCCGTCAAGCCCCAACTCATCCGGGGCTCCATTGAGGATATTGTGGACATTGCCCAGGAATCCCGTGTGGATGCCATTGTCATTGCCATGACCGAACGCCGGGGAAATCTCCCCCCGGAAAAACTGGTCAATTGCAAGCTCATGGGCGTCCGGATTTTGGATTACCCCTCATTTTACGAATTGGTTACCGGCAAGATTCCGGTGGAACATATCAATCCCAGTTGGCTGGTCCAAAGCCAGGGATACATGGTCACCCCCTTTATCCGCGTCATTAAAAAAATTCTGGATCTCTTTTGTTCCCTGATTCTTCTGGCGCTCTGCCTCCCCTTCTTCCCCCTCATTGCCCTGGCCATTAAGCTGGATTCACCGGGCCCCATTTTCTATACCCAGGAACGGGTGGGACTCAACGGAAAACCATTTACCATTTTTAAATTCCGCTCCATGGGCACCGACTCCGAAGCCGGAACAGGGGCGGCCTGGGCCACGGAAAACGATCCCCGGGTCACCGGATTCGGCCTTTTCATGCGCAAGACCCGCATCGATGAATTGCCCCAATTGTTCAATGTGTTAAAGGGGGATATGAGTTTCATCGGCCCCCGGCCGGAGCGGCCGGAATTCGTGGAAGAAATCGCCCGGATTTCACCCTATTACACCCAGCGTCATGCCATCAAACCGGGTATCACGGGCTGGGCCCAGGTCATGTACCCCTATGGGGCCTCCCTGGGGGATGCAATTGAAAAATTAAGATATGATCTCTACTACATCAATCATCTGTCTCTTTTTCTAGATCTTCTAATCCTTTTCGAGACCGTCAAAATCGTCCTGTTCAGGCGGGGAGGAAGATAACATGAATCTTGAAACACCCCAGGGGCGCAGTCAGCGCTTATTCATCGAACTGGGAACGGCACTTCTCCTGGAACCCCTTCATATCGACAGCAGCATTTCATGCGAACTCACCGGCATGCAGGTGGGTAAATATCTCATTGCCAAACTGAATTCCCCCCCCGAAGAAAAGGCCAGTCTGGCACCGGGGGGAGAGCTCAATGTTAAATATATCCTGGCCAATGATGTCTTCGGCTTTAAAACCCGCATCATCCAAATTCTGGAAGAACCGGATTACCTGGCCTTCATGGAATACCCGGACCAAGTCAAAAACATGAACATCCGTGCGGACAAACGCATGGAATGTTTTCTGCCCATCCGATTGGAAATCCAGGATCGGATGTTCAAAGGAAATGTGGTGAACCTCAACAAAAGCGGTTGCCTTTGTCGCATGGATAATTGTGACTTTGACAAGGGCCTCAGGGGGTGCCACCTCATCCTCCACTTGGCCTATGGCCAATTCGAAAGCTTAGCCGTACACGGGGAAATTCGCAGTCACCGCCAAGTGGGCGATCAAACCTCCCTGGGGATTCTATTTGACCCATTGGACGGCTTTTCCCAAAAGGTTTTGTCTGCCCTGGTTCCGTCCTTGAGAATATAAGGCTGTCCCTAGCCCAACATCTTTAGGAATTCAACCATCCGCTCCTTAACAGCCTGACTCCAGGCTTGGCCATCTCCACTCAATGGGGGTAAATCCAGGCGAAGGCCAACCACACCTGGAACAAGGTCCAGTGGCGTGTCCGCTCCAATGATCCCCACCCACCGGGGACGGATGTGCTGAAACCGATTCCGGAGGAGTTCCTCCAGGGCACGGGGACGGGCGTATTTCAGATCCAACCCCTGGATGGCCATGGCCCGGACCATGGCCGGATCCGGATGGAGAGCCGGTGTGACCCCGGCAGTGTGAACCTGGAGATGGGTCTGTTGCAACGCCAATGCGCCGGCTGCCTGGCCCAGGCAATCATCTTCCAAAGAAACCAGAACCAATTGATTTTCATCCCTCAATGGAGCGGTCACCCGATCTGCCAAGGCCTGGATTTCCCATTCTATGGCGGGACTCCGGTGGATATCTCCGGCCTCATCCACACCGGTGCGGGTCAACCCATGGGAAAAGGGCATGGAAATGGCATCAAAAAAATAGCGGGCCGTTAACTCCATGCCTTCAAATAAACGCTTTCCCCCGGAGGCGGCCACGGAGAGGAGAATCCCCTGGCGATGGGCCGCCCGGGGGTGGAGAAGGCCCAGGCGATATTTCCGGGCCCAGAACATCTGGCAACGATCAATGAGGGCCTTGACCTGGGCGGTGACATTGTAAAAATATACCGGTGAAGCCAGCACCACCACATCGGCCCGGTGGAGCTCCCCATAGAGCTCCCGGTTCATATCATCGGCCAGGGGACAAATTCCCCCATCCTCACAGGTTCGCAACTCCCTGCAAGGTTGGATCTCCATATCCATTACATGGCGCTCCCGGGTGATGGCCCCCCGTTCCCGGCAGGCGGAAAGGAAACGGGTCAGCAAAATGCTGGTATTCCCCTCCCGCCGCGGGCTGCCCTGTATCCCCAAAATATGCATGGATTTCTCCTGAATCCCTAAGCCGCGGCCCCCGGGGCCCAAACCCGTTTGGACCCCATGGCGCCGGGTCCTTGGTTACTGGCCCAGATTAAATTCGGATCCATTGAGGTAGAGGCGACCGTCCCGGGATTCCATGCCCAGGGTCAGGGTGTCCCCGTCGGGGATGAAAAGCCCGGTGGCCATCCCCGGATAGAGGGGGAGGGTCAACATGGGATAGGCCTGGGCAAAGCTGCCGGGCAGGCGAACTCCGGACGAGATGGAAAAAAGATTGAGGGCGGCCCCGGGCTGCATGGCCATGGGAACGATTTGGGCCAGGGTGGTATCCCGGGTCAAAGAAAGGGAAAAATCCCCCAAAACATCCCCCTCGGGCAGGGATACTTTGGCATCGGAAATTTCCAGGGCCAACCCCTTTTTCAAAAAGGATTCCAGTGCGGCCATGAGGCGGGGTTGATTGGCATTGATCCAAGCCGACACCCGGGCTTCATCTGCTGCACCAAACCCGGTTTCCCGCAACATGTTCACATAGAGGTTCATGAAATTTTCATACCCACTGGCAGAAATCCCGTCCAGGCGGCATTTCATCTGGCTTTCCCCCAATTCCAATTGGGGCAAATCCGCACTGTCCATCCCATATTCCATATCCAGGGTCAGGGTATCTCCCAGCGTGGCTTTAGACACTTTGGAGGTCATCCAAGCGTTGGTGAGCCAAAAGTCGTCCAGATTCTCCGAAAGGAAAAAGTTGCCGATGGAAAGCCGGGTATTCCCCGTCCAGATGTGACGGGAAATCTTTTTCTGGACGCTTTCAAAGGCAAAATCCTCCAATTTGAATGTATCCGAGGTCAGAATCCCCTGGAATTGGCCCTGGGTCTCAAATCGGGTGACATCGGCATTGGTTTCCATGCGGATTTCACCGGGTCGGATGACCAGGGTTTCCTCCCCTTCCAGATCCATGTGGAACCCATCCAGCCGAACCTGGGTGGCCATATTCCCGTTCCACCCCCACCGATTTTCAATGTGCAGGGGATCCTTCCCGCCCTGGGTCCGGGTCACCCAGTCGGCATACCAGGGATTAGCAGAAAGATCCGTTCGGGTCACCAGTTCGCCAATGCCGGGCCGGACATGCTCAGTGAACCGGATATGCTTCACCTCCAATTCCCGCCCCAGGCTGCCCAGGTTCAATTGCCACTCCATCACCGAAGACCAGAGCCCCTTATTTATGGACACAAGCTCCAGTTTCATGTCCGATCCCGATTCCATGATCAGGACATTGATATTGTCCATGGACTTCCGGGACAAGCGTTCCAGCATCATGCCGTTGAAAAAAAAGACCGAAGCCACGGCCACTGTGACGAGGGCAACCAGGCCCAAACCCAGCTTTTTCATGATAACTCCTTTACTCCATTGCCGGGCCGATCTGCTCTCTAACGGGAAACAAAATAACCGGATTCCTTCAATGATAGGTAGGTATTTGGATTAAAAATCAAATGGTCCAAAAGGGAGATTCCCAGGGTCTCTCCAGCGTCCATTAATTGGCGGGTGACCGCCCGGTCCTGCTGGCTGGGGGTAAGATCTCCCGAGGGATGGTTATGGGCCACGATCACCGAGGTGGCCCGGTCCATGAGGGGGTCGGCAAAGACCTCCCGGGGATGGACCTGGGTGGTGTTCACCAGTCCCATGGAAACCAGGCGAATATTAATGACTTCGTGGGCGCCGTTCATGGAGATGCTGATGAAACATTCCTGCTTGCGGTCGGCATAGTGACGGATCAGGGGGTAGATATCGCCGGGGGCCTTCACTTTGATTCCCTCGGGCTTGATCCGGCGACGGGAAAATTCAAGGGCGGCCAGAATCACGGCGGCCTTGGCCCGACCAATGCCCTTAAGGGTCATGAGTTCATCTCCGGTCACCCCAAGGCCCTTGGCATCCATCACCCCCACCAGCTTCTCGGCCAGGGCAAAGACATCCTGATCCCGGGTTCCCTGACCCAGCAATATCGCCAATAATTCTTTGTCCGAAAGGGTATAGGCCCCGTTTTCGAGAATTTTTTCCCGGGGCCGGTCATGGGGAGAAAGGGAAGAAATGGAACCTTGCTTTGCCATGGTTCGCCACCTTGAAGAGAGGAGTTTGGACCATTAAAGCCTCTTTTCTTATACCCCCAGGATGAAATCGGTGTCAATGAATTCAAGAACTTGGATTTACCTTGACAGGGGCAATGGGGATTGGGTTTAATCATACCATTCTCCAGATCTTCACGTATCTTGAATCCGACAACGCCACGGTCACACCCAACGCACCGCCGTCACGGGGTGCATCCCCGGCACCGGAACCGCCTGCCGCACCGGGGAATAATCTCCAGGCGATCCAATGGGAGTGCTTATGCGAAAAGTTTTAGGTATTGGTGCAGTCATGGTCTGCGTATTGATTTCAACCCTGGTAACGGCCCAGGAAACCCATCAAAAACAATTGTTCATCAATTTGACAAGTCCCAGTGTGGATCGGGCGGGAATGGCCATAGAATTCAGCACCAAGGTCATGGAAATGAAACAACTGCCGGCCACCATTTTTCTGAACACCCAGGGCGTCAGCATCGCCAATGTGGAAACCGAGTCCCCCATGCATGCCTCGGGGAAAACCATCCGCCAAATGCTGAGCCATTTCATGGACAAGGGGGGCAAGGTCTATATTTGCCCCATGTGCATGAAGAACATCGGCCATTTTGACCCATCCAAGCTCATGGAAGGGGTGGTCACTGCAGGCAAGCCCACCCTGGATGCCCTCTTTGCCGACGGCACCAAGGTCATGAGCTACTAAACCTCAAAACCGGCCCAAAGAATTACGTTCTAAACGTTTAAAGGCAATCACCATGCCCCACCCCAAAAACAGCCCATAACGCCCCCTGAAATTCGTTATGGGCTGTTTTAAACCCCTTCCCCTGACTGCCCACGCCCAAATCCCATGAACCCCCAAAACAAAAGCCACAAACACGGAGTATCAATGTTCGGGGCTTCTATAAGGATTCTCAAAAATATATTCCCAAACCCTGTGCCGGATTTGCCATCAAGGGATTGTAATTGACGGACAAACCATAATGCACCTGCCCATGTATAAAATCCAAGGGGCCAGGGAATGTCAGCCGCGCCCTTATTCTCCTCCCCACAATCGGCTTGGGAAAAAAACTTCGAATCCAATGAACCACGCCCCCGTACAAGACTTAAACGAACCCATGGAAACCTTGGATAGTGGAATCCTCCCCCACTCACATAATGGGGCCAGACAGACGCTCTGAACCAACACTCTCCTTTTGGCATACCGGGAACCATCCCCCAAAAAGCAGATGTAAATCATGTGCCAGAACTGAACAGGGCCTTTTGAAGTATTATCCGGCGGAGTCCTACTCCCACACAGTCACCCATGCAATACCATCTACGTTAGATAACTTCCCCAATTACAATCGGCTCTGTTCGAGCTGAACAAATCCTGAAACGAAAAAAGCCCGCAACATTGAATATCAATGCTGCGGGCTCTTGAATCTGGGATGGTGGGCCTGGGTTGGATTTGAACCACCGGCCTCACCCACTCATAAAATCAGGCCAGGCGGGCGCTCTGAACCAACGCTTTCTTTTTGACAGACCGGGAAACATACCAAAAGAAAACGGATGAAAATCATATGCCTGCCAAACTGAATAAAACCCAAAAAAAACGAAAAAAGCC
>JAKSBM010001055.1 GCA_022361135.1 Desulfobacterales bacterium
AGTCCTCCACATTCTGGGAGCCGTAGGAAATGCTCACCAGGGCCGCATCCACCTCGCCTCGGTTGAGCTTTTCAAAGGCCAGGTCATAGTCCTCCACGTCCATGACGGTCACGGGCATGCCCTTGGCCCGTGCCTGGTCCTGGAAGGCCTTGTTGATCTGCCCCTTTTCATGGCCGGCCACCCGTTGCCCGGCCAATTCCTCGAACTTGCGGAAAACCTTGTCCGCCCTGAAATAGATGGCCCCCCAGCTCCTGAGAAAGGGGATCTGGCTCAGGTCATACTTTTCGGCCCGCTCCCGGGAGAAGGAGGCCGAGGGGATGATGTCCACCCGGCCCTGGTCCATGTTTTCCATGGCCGCCTCCCAATTCCCCTCCACATATTGGATCTGCCACCCTTCCCGGGCGGCAATGGTTTCGATGAGATCCACGGCCACCCCCCGGATCTGGCCGTAATTGTCCCTATAGATATGGGGCATGTAATTGTAAAAGGCCACCCGCACCGGGGTGGGCTCTGCCTGGGTCGGATTCGGAACCACCAGGAAAAAAACAAGGACGAAGAGGTGCAGAAGGGATAAAAAATGGGGCCGCCCACCCCGGCATTTCCAATGGATCCGACAGGGGACGTCTGAATCCCCATGGGGGCAACGATAATTTTTTTTTCCAAAACCCAGGGTAAATTTCATTTTTTTCCACCTTTCTGCGATTTGTCAAAACGGCTTGTCTTAACAAACGGGTATGAAAAGGTCCACGGGAAAGATGTTTCCCAATTGTACGCATTCTTAAATTTCAATGCCTTGGCTGAAAAATGTCCCGGAATGTTCCCGGATTTTTGGGGTGGGAACGGTGGGGATGGGGCAGAATTTAATCGGAAATAAAGGGCGGAAATACGGCAAAACCGCTGTGTCAAAGGGCTTTTGGGGCAGGGGCGGCAGGGGGTGGTGCCCGGACTGGGGGGTAAAAAAAGTACTGGCATGGATGTTGTTATTTATGGGGGGCGAGCACCGAGGGTTTCCAAAAACCTTCGGAAGAACAACACCGGTTTGGCCCGGATATTTCCCGTGTCCGTTTTTGAAAAATTGGATCCGGACAAGGCCCGCCGGTGATGACGACCTTGATTTTGGAGAAAGAAGATGCTGCAACACCCCCTGAATCTGTTTGAAAAAATTTCCCAAGACGATATGGATGCCCTGGTGAACGGCGCCCTGGAGATTTTAAATACCGCCGGATATGATGTGTTTTCCCCCACGGCCCTGGCGGTTCTTAAAAGGGCGGGCGTCCGTCTGGAGGGCGAGCGGGCCTTCCCCCAGCCGGAATTCATCCTGGAACAATTGGCCAAGGCGCCTGAAAGCTGGACCTGGCTGGCCCGGAATCCGGAAAAGGATGTGGAGATCGGCAAGGGGGCCATGGCCCTGACCCCGGCCTATGGCTCCTCCTTCATTGCCGATGCCAAGGGCGTCCGCCGCAATGCCCTCATGGACGACTACATTAAGCTCACCCAGCTCACCCAGGCCATTGAAGACATCGACGGCTGTTCCTTCATCGTGGTGGAACCCCAGGATGTACCGGTTGAAGAGCGGGCCCTGCGCATGACCCGGGCCATGCTGGATTATTCGGACAAGCCCATCATGGGGGCCGTCATGACCCCGGAGGAGGCCGAGGCTTCCATCTCCTTGGCCCGGCTGGCCATGGGGGGCCGGGAAGGGGCCTTTATCCTGGGCAACATCAACGGAAACTCCCCCCTCTCCCTGGAAAAGAACATGGGGGAATCCATGATGACCTATGTCCGCCACGGCCAGCCCATTTACTTTACCCCCTCGGCCAACATGGGCATTGTGGGGCCGGTGACCCCGGAGGGCACCTGTGCCTTCCTCCTGGTGGAAATCATGATGGCCCTGACCATTATCCAATGTGAAAACCCCGGCCACCCCGTGATCATGGGCACCGGTTCATTCGGCACGGATCTGCGCAATGCCAGCACCGGATACGGCCGGGCCGAACATGTCCTGGGCACCCTGGTCATGGCCCAGGCCGCCCAGCACCTCAAAATCCCCTATCGCTGCACCGCATCGGTCACCGGTTCCTGCTACACCGATGCCCGCTCCGGCTACGAGGCAATGGAAACGGCCATGGCCGGCTGGATGGCCGGCGCCTCCCTGGCCGTCCACTGCTTTGGCATCCTGGATAATATTTCCAGCGTCAGCTACGAAAAATTCATGATGGACCTGGAAATCTGGCGCAACCTCAAAAGCTTTGGTCGCCCCATGGAATTCAATCGGGAAAACCTGGCCATTGACCTGGCCCTGGAACGGCCGGCCATGTTCCTGGCCCACCCCCACACCATGAAGCATTTCCGGGAGGTCATCTACCAGCCCCTCTATGCCGTGGCCAAACCCTATGACCCGGAAAACATCCCAGATGTCACGGCCATGGCCGCCGACCTCTGCGACATGACATTGGCTGCCTATGAAAAACCAGCCATGGCGCCCGAGGTGGCCGCGGCCCTGGATGCCCATATGGAATCCAAGGGGGTCACCCCCTAGCCTGGGTATCCCATGGTAATTTGCACTGGAATGCCTGGCTTTCGGCGTTCTGCCGTCGCAAATCATCTTGGGTGAAATGTCCCATTGAATTTGTTTTAAACTCTGGATCGGTCCGGCCGTGG
>JAKSBM010000089.1 GCA_022361135.1 Desulfobacterales bacterium
ATAAAAAATAAACTTGAAACAGATTGAGGGAATATAAAATGACTATTGAAATTCATTTAACAAAAACACCTGCAGCAGAAATAAGGCAAGAAATAGAAGACCTTCTCCGGTGTATTGGCCAGTCAGAACCAGAATGCCGGCGACTTGAAGAAAAATCAGAGTCACCTACAAGAGGAGACGCAATTGCAATCGCCGCACTGATACTTGCTATTCCTGGTGCCGTTGTAGCCACCATGGACCTTGTCCAACGTGCCAAATTAAGCGAACGTATCCGGGCCTTACTCAAAAAACTCAATGAAATTGATGGTGGTGCATCACTCCATGTCAGTGGGGCTGAACCCTTGGACCTTACAAATACCAGTGTTGATTTAGTGATGGACTTGATGTCGAGGAGCCGCAACCCTTAAAAGTGAAAGAGGGTGAGTTTGCCTTTGACTCTTAATGCAAATTCAACAATCAACTTAATACCGGAACAAATAGATAGTAAAAAAATCAACATAATCCATTCATCTAAAATGAGCAGGAACCGCTAATTTGCAGAATTCATGTTGTGTAATTGTCGGCGCTGGACCGGGGTTGGGGCTGAACCTTGCCCGCAGGTTTGGCCAGGGCGGGTTTGATCTGGCCTTGATCAGTCGGGATCGGGGCAAGTTGGAGGCTCTGTCGGGTCAATTGGTTGCCGAGGGATATGCTGCCAGGGGATTTTATGGGGATGCCGGCAGCGAAACCAAGCTTGGGTCTGCCTTTGCCGCCATCAAGGAATGGAATGATCGCATTGGCTGTTTAATTTACAATGCGGCGGCCATGGTTTCCGATGATGTTTTGGAAATGACGCCCAAGGCCGTGGTGGAGAGTATGGCCGTGAACCTCGGAGGGGCCGTGTGTTCGGTTAACCAAGTCCTGGGGGGCATGCGGCGGCAGGGTGGAGGAACCATTCTGCTGACCGGTGGGGGGCTTGGGCTTGAACCCTACCCGGACTGGGCATCCCTGGGCATGGGAAAGGCCGGGTTGCGCAATTATGGCCTTGCCTTGCACAAGGCGCTTTTGCCGGAAAATATCCATGTGGCCGTGGTGGCGGTTTGCGGCATTGTTAAGGCCGGGGGACCGTTTGACCCGGAGCGGATCGCCGGTGAATATTGGCAACTCCATGCCGAGGCCCGTCCCCGGTGGCGGCGGGAGTTGGTTTACCTGCCCCATGGAGCAGATCCCTATTACAATGATCCGTCCCGGATTTATGAATCGAGTTCTTTGCCCATCAAGGGGGATGGATAGGGGGGATGCACCCCATTCCGGATTATAAGTCGTCGGAAAACAGGTTGCCCAGGATGGTGTCCGCCAGGCCTTCCATGGCATGATCTGATATTTCCGTATTGCATTTTTCAACGGGGGCGCCGTCCCAAAGGGGTTGGGCGGCATGGACAATGATCTCATCGTCCGGGGTCAACCCCTTTAAAATTTCCACGGTGCCGTTGCGGCGCTGTCCTGTGATTACCCGGGTCCTGTGGGCCCGGGTTTTTTGTTGGCTCCTTTCCAGGGTGTAGATGAAGGTGGTCTGACCCTGGGTGACGAGGGCCCCTTCGGGCACAACGGTTCCGGTGGTGGGGGTGGACATGCCCCGGGCCGGTAGGGAATGGACGTGGACGTGAACGTGGGCGGTTTCCACTTCCACCGAGGTCGAGGCGGCAGCGGTGCCGAGGATTAAGAACAGGATGAAAATCGGGCCTAGGGATTTCATGGCGTTATCTCCAAAGGTATGTGGGGATGCCCGGGCTGGGCAGTCCTCCATGGGGTGAGTGGGTGATTGTCTGAATTTTGCCGGCCCGGGGTCTATGCCCGGGTCAGGATGATGTGGCTGATTTCCGAGGGGGCGCCCCAGCGGACCGGAGGCCCCCAATATCCCGCCCCCCGGCTGACGTAAATCTGGGTTTTTTCATGGGTGTGCAGTCCGTGTAAATAGGGCTGGTCCAGGGCGGTGAGGAAGTTAAAGGGAATGATCTGTCCCCCGTGGGTGTGGCCGGAAAGTTGGAGGTCGAATCCGGCTTTGGCCGCCTGGACAATACTCTTGGGCTGGTGGGCCAGGAGGATCCGGTAATCGCTGGGCGTTGTGGTGGCCCCGGCCAGGTCTGGGCGTGAGGCGTGGTCCAGGCGCATGCGGCCGGCACTGTAATCGGTGACCCCGCCCATGAGGATCCGGCTTCCGTTGTGGGAGAGGATCCGGTGTTCGTTCATCAGCAGGGTGAAGTCAAGGTCCCGCAATCGGGTCAGCCAGCCCTCCAGATCGGAATAGTATTCGTGGTTGCCGGTGACGAAGAATTTCCCATGGGGGGCGGAGAGTTCTGCCAGGGAGGCAATGGTTGGGCCAAGGCCCTGGGGCCTGCCGTCGGCCAGGTCTCCGGCCAGGGCAATGGCATGGGGGTTGAGGGCATTGACTCGCCGGACCAGGGTGGCCAGCCATTCCCTTTTTTCCGGGGTGTTGATGTGGAGATCCGTGATCAGGGCCATGGAAAATCCGTCCAGGCCCGGGGGCAGGTTTTTTACCGGCACCGGGACTGTTTTGACGCGGGGTTGCTTCAGTGCCTGGTATACCCCGTATCCGGCAGCCGTGGCGGA
>JAKSBM010000494.1 GCA_022361135.1 Desulfobacterales bacterium
ATATTCGGTCCAATTGTAAACATGGACCTGTTTTTTACCGGCCAGGGCCGCCAGGGGCATGCAGAGAACCAGGACCAGGACAAGAAGCAGGTGCCGTTTTTTCATTTTCTTTTCTCCTTGGTTAGAAAGTGGGCTGCCATGACGGCAACCAGGGTCAGTAAAAATAGGATGGTACACAGGGCATTGACTTCGGGTTTCACCCCCAGACGTACCATGGAATAGATTCTCAATGGAAGGATTTCAAATCCCGGGCCGGTGACAAAGAAGCTGATGATCACATCGTCCAGGGAAAGGGTGAAGCTTAAAAGCCACCCTGCCAGAACCGCGGGAAAGATTAAGGGCAGGACAATGCGTTTAAATATGACAAATTCACTGGCCCCCAGGTCACGGGCGGCATCCACCATCATGGGGTCGAATCCCTGGATCCGGGCATGGACCGTGACAATGACAAAGGGAAGGCAGAAGGTGACATGGGCCAAAAGCAGGGTGATAAATCCCGGATCCAGGCCAATGAGGACAAAGAACATGAGCAAACTGATGCCCATGACAATGTCCGGGCTCATCATGACGGAGTGGACCAGGGTAAAAAACATCCGTCGTCCGGCAAAGCGGTATCGATAGACGGCAAAGGCTCCCAGGGTGCCCAGTATGGTGGCCAGAATGCTGGAGGTAAAGGCCACGATCATGGAATTGAAAAATGCATCCAGGAGGAGCTGATTGTTCAGGAGTTTGTCATACCATTTCAGGGTGAAGCCCTTCCAGGTGGAAGAGAATTTGGACTGGTTAAAGCTCAGGATGACCAGGGTGACCAGGGGGATGTACAAAAAGGCATAGACCCCGGAGACCCAGGTGATCCCCATCCATTTTTTCAGGCCGCGATCGGCCCTGTTTCCGTGTGTCGCGGGCTTCATTGTTCCGTCCTCCGGCCGCTGAAACGGTCCATGATCACCAGGTAAATTCCCATGAGGCCCATCATCAATGCCAGGAGAAAGACGGAAGCGGCCGATCCAAAGGGCCAGTTCCCGGCGGTGAGAAATTGGTTTTTAATGAAGTTGCCCACCAGGATGGATTTGCCGCCCCCCAGAAGGTCGGGGATGTAAAAAAGGCCCATGGCCGGTAGAAAGGTCATGATGCATCCGGCGGCAATGCCGGGCAGGGACAGGGGGAGGATAATGCGCCAGAAAATTTGCAAATTCTTGGCCCCCAGATCCCGGGCCGCCTCCAAAAGGCGCATGTCCAATTTTTCCAGAACCGTGTACAGGGGCAGGACCATGAAGGGGAATAGGGAATAAACCAGACCCACGTATACGGCAAAGTCCGTGTAAAGGATCTGAATGGGTTTTTCGATGATCCCGGCCCAGATGAGGAGGTAGTTGATCACCCCATTGGCCTTCATCAGGGTCATGAGGGCATAGACCCGAATGAGGGATGAGGTCCAGAAGGGGATGATGACCAGCATGAGGAGCAGGGATCTCCGGGCCCGGGAAAAGCGGGTGAGGCACCAGGCAAAGGGGTAGCCCATGGCCAGGGTCAGCAGTGTGGTCACGGTGGAATAGGAGAGGGAGTTCCAGAAAATTTTGAGATTCACCGGATCCATCAGCTCCCGGTAATGGAAGAGGGTCAGGCTCTTTTTGACAAAGTGGACCGGATCCCGTTCCAGGAAGCTGGCCACAATGACCAAAAGGCTGGGCAAAAGGACAAACGCCAGGATCCAGGCCATGTTCAGGCCGATGGCGCTTTGTTTGAATAGACGGGATTCAGCCATTGCAGAGGATGACCTCCCATCCCTTGAACCAGGACATGCAGACCCGTTCCCCGGTATCATAGAAAATATCTTCGGCATCTTCGTTGAAGAATTCCAGGCTGAGTATCTTTTGCCCGTTGTCCAGCCGGATGATGAGTTCCACCGTGGTGCCCTTGTAGATCATTTCCTCCACCCGGCCGGGGAAGACGTCCTCGGGGCAATGGCCGCTTTCCAGCCTTTCAACGGTCATGTCTTCGGGCCGGAGCAGGACCTTGACCCGTTGCCCCGGTGTGCAGGCCTTGGTGTTGGAAACGGTCTTCACCACCTGGCCCATGCGGATTTTCATATCCGGGCCGGTCACCGAGATCACCTCGGCGTCAAAGACATTGCTCTCCCCCACAAAGTCGGCCACAAACATGTTCACCGGTTCTTCGTAGATATCCTTGGGACTGCCGGCCTGTTCGATTTTTCCTTTATTCATGACCACCACCCGGTCGGACATGGTGATGGCCTCTTCCTGGTCATGGGTGACAAAAATAAAGGTGATGCCCAGCTCCCGGTGGAGTTGGCGCAGTTCCAATCGCATCTGTTTTCGAAGCTGGTAATCCAGGGCGCTCAAGGGTTCGTCCAGCAGCAGGATCAAGGGTTGATTCACAATGGCACGGGCAATGGCCACCCGCTGCTGTTGCCCCCCTGAAAGCTGGTGGATCCGTCGGTGTTCCATGCCGGTGAGCTTGACCATTTTTACGGCCTCCTCCACCCGGTTGCGGATCTCTTCCCTGTCCAATTTTTTCAGGGTCAGGCCAAAGGCGATATTATCAAAAACATCCATGTGGGGGAAAAGGGCATAGCTTTGGAAGACAGTGTTCACGTCCCGGTCGCTGGCCGCCACATGGGTATGGTCCTTTCCGTCAATGATGAGCTCGCCCCGGTCACAGGTTTCAAGCCCGGCAATCAATCTTAATACAGTGGTCTTCCCGCACCCGGACGGGCCAAGAAGTGTGAGGAATTCTCCCTTAACAATATCAAGGGAGAGGTGGTCTACTGCAACATGGTCGTCAAAGGCCTTTGTTACACCTTTTAGAGATACAACCGACATGGCTAAAATCCCTTCATACTGAAATAAAAAGAATGCGAAATTAAACCAAGGCATGGAAAATGTCAATGGAAATAGTACCATGGGTATCCAGTGAAAAACAGGGTTGATTTATCACCGGGTTACACCCCTGATTTTCATTGCGGAAACACCGGCCATGGACTATAGATCCCAAGCAGGAAACGCCTTGTTTTAAGCGGGTGTCTCCATTGTTTACCCATTGATACAACCGGTGAGGAAACCCCATATGGACATTGAAAAAAAAGAAGCATTTGGAAATCGAATGGTTGCTATTCTCAACCACGGGGCCCTGAACCTGGCCCTGGCCATCGGATATGAGCTGGAAATATTTGAAGCCATGGAGGACGAGACGGAGCCCATGTCGGCCCGGGAACTGGCAAAGAAGACCGGCCTCAACCCGCGCTATATAAAGGAATGGCTGGGAATCATGGTCACCGGAGAGATCCTGGACCTCCACACCGATGAAGGGGGAAAGGAAGGGTATTCACTGCCCCTGGAACACGCCGCCGTGCTCACCCGCAATGCCGGCGCCGGAAACATGGGGGTCTATACCCAGGAGATCCCCTTGCTCACCCGCATTGCCCATGCTGCGGTGGTAAAGGATTTCAAGGAAGGGCAGGGCATCCCCTTTTCCGCCTACCCCCGGTTCCAGGATTTCATGGGGGAACTCTCCGACGCCAAACATGAAACCGTTCTGGTGGATCAATTTTTGCCCCAGGTGGACGACGGAATACTTTTGGAAAGACTCAAGGCCGGTATCCG
>JAKSBM010000793.1 GCA_022361135.1 Desulfobacterales bacterium
GATATTTCATCGATAATCCATCTTGTTTGACAAAAATATGTCCGTCCATTGGTCGGCGCTGCCTTGCCCTTTTTGCACAGGGCCGGGCTTCTCCTGTTTCCGCGGGGGGCTTGTGGTGGCAGTGGGATTGGTGATCCCCTTGCCGGCCCCCCTCGCTGATCGACCATGGATCTCAATGCCGTTGGCGGCTCTTTGGTACGGCTTCCGGCTGCAACGGCGTCCAGCTCAATACCAATTGAATAGAAAGGAAACCGCATATGGGAATCAAAGAAAAAAAATTCAACAACGAGGTGTTCGAAGTCCTTGAACATGGGGAAGTCCCAGGATACAGGCGGGCGTTCCAAATCGTCTTCTGTGTGGCTGTGGCCTACTTTATCTATATTTTCTCCCATTGATGAAAAGGACAGGAATATGAAAAAACAATCTGCGATTTTTGACAACCCCAACAATGTCCGCCGCCTCCGGTTGGGATTCTTTGTGGCACTTGTCCTGGTTCTGATTGCCGAATCATTTGTGGACATGCATGGAGAATTCCATGTGGAGCATTTTTATGGATTCTATGCTGTTTACGGCTTCATTTCCTATGTTGCCCTCATCTTCATTGCCAAGTTCCTAAGAAAAATACTCATGCGAAAAGAGGATTACTATGACCATTAATACGCTCCCTCCTGGATTGATACTTGTACTGGGTGCCCTGGCCATCCCCTTTTTGAAGGGGAGTGTGAAACAGGCATGGATGCTGCTGCTGCCTGTCTGGGTGTTTGTCTCACTGCTTTTCCTTCCCCTGGGAACCCATTGGACCACGGATTTTTTGGGGTATGAACTCATTTTCGGCCGGGTGGATAAACTTTCCTATATCTTTGCCCTGGTTTTTACCATCATGGCCTTCATGGGGGTGCTCTTTGCCCTGCGGGTGGAGGACGACCTCCAGCATGTTTCGGCCCTGGTCTATGCCGGAGCCACCCTTGGGGTGGTCCTGGCAGGGGACTGGCTTTCCCTCTATCTGTTCTGGGAAATCATGGCCGTCTCCTCCACCTTTCTGGTCATGGCCGCCCGGACCAAGGCATCCAGGGAGGCCGGCTTCCGGTATCTTCTGGTCCACATCGTGGGCGGACTATTCCTCCTGGCCGGCATTGTCTTTTATATCCAC
>JAKSBM010000965.1 GCA_022361135.1 Desulfobacterales bacterium
GCAGCCGAAGATAAAGAATGGGCCGAAGCCATTACCTTCCAGCTGGAAAAGCGGGAAGAATTCAAAGCCCTCTACGCCGACTTCATCGTCCGCGAACTGGAAGCCAAGACTGCGTATCCCATGCGGATGCTGGCCCAGGAAGTGGTCAAGGAAACCGGAGACATCTACTACGGCGCCAAGCTTTATAAGAAGACCGAGGCCATGACCCTGAACTTTGGCGACTTCATCAACCTGGCCGCCAACATCTGTGCCGATTTGAAGGATGCCGAATGGGTCAAAACCATTTACACCCAGATCCTGGGCAAATGTAAATGCCTGGCCGACTATGCCGCCCTCACCGACGCCATTTCCGACACCCTCAAGGACAAGGACTGGGTCCGGGAAATCTACCAGGGTATTGAAAAAGACGCCAAGTCCATTGCCGACCTCACCCGCCTGGCCGACATTGCTGCCGTAAAACTGGCCGACAAGGAATGGGCCGGTAACCTGGTGGCTGCAGCCGAAAAGAAATGTGCCGGTCTGGCCGACTTTGGTACGGTTGCCGGTGCCGCCCTGAAACTGGGCGACAAGGACACGGCCTGGAGACTCTACGAAACAGCCGAAGAAGGCTGCAACAGCCAGAAGGATTACGCCCTGCTCTTCGGCATGGTCCAGAACCAGGTGGAAGATACCACCATGGTATCCTCCCTGGTCCTGAGAGCCGGCCAGAAACTGGGTGCCTTTGAAGATGCCATCTTCCTGGCGGAAACCGCCATGGGACAGCTCAAGGATAAAGATCTGGCCCTGCGTTTCTACAACGACGCCGAAGGCATGGCCGACACCAATGCCCAGCGTTCCTGCCTGGGTGGCAGCCTGAACTCCGTACTCAAGGATTCCGACTGGGCATCCAGAGTACTCTATCAGATGGCCTAATTTTATGGCGCTTTGCCATTGACTGCCGGAAGGCCTTGATCCCATGGCTTGGGATCAAGGCCTTCTTTATTTTTGAACATTCTTCCCCTGCCCATCCGGGCTGCTCAATGGCCCATGGAGTGCCACCTCCCCTTTCAATTCTACTCCCATTCGTACAATTCCTTGAGACCAGCACAGGTAGTTAAGCCGTATGCTATCCTTAGAGTTCCAACCCGGTGGGGACGGGGGAAGGAAGATTCCGCTACCTCCGTTGCGGTCGTCCTAACCGCAAC
>JAKSBM010000850.1 GCA_022361135.1 Desulfobacterales bacterium
ATTACCGCCTCAACGTCCTCTCCCTGGTGGTCCCCCCCCTGCGGGAACGGAGGGAGGATATCCCCCTTTTGGTCAGATCCTTTGTGGAACGGACCTGCGGAGAAATGAACATCCCGGTCATGGACATTGCCCCATCGGCCCTGGCCCATTTGGCCCGCCAGCCCTGGCCCGGCAATGTCCGGGAGTTGCTCAACCACGTCCGGCGGCTGGTGGTCTTTTCCAACGGCCATGCCATTGACATGCCCCTGGTCCACCTGGTGGACGGGGGCTCCGTAGCCACGGGCAGTGCATCCTCCGCACCCACCCTCTATCGGGATGCCAAAAAGGAGGCCCTGGATATTTTTTCACGGAACTATTTGACGGAATTATTTGAAACCACCCGGGGAAATATTTCGGAAACCTCCCGGATCAGCGGTCTGGAAAGGGCTTCCATCCAAAAAATCATCAAACGATTGAACATGGACATGGGGCGATTCCGGGAAAAATAAGTTCCCCTTCCCCCCGGGGTCGGCCATGCTTATCGTTCCATGGTAAACCCCTTGGACTGCCAGGCCTTGATGCCCCGGCGCAGATTGTAGACCCGGGCAAAGCCCTGGTCCACCAAAACCTTTGACCCCACCGTACTCCGGTTGCCCGAGGCACAATAGACCAGAATGGGCTTATCCTTATGGGGAAGCAATTCGTCCAGCCGGGCCTGGAGCTGGCGGATGGGTATCAATTTACTACCCGGGATGCGTCCCCGGCCATATTCTCCCGGGGTGCGGACATCCAAAATCAACACCTCCGGATCCCGGATCAAACCCGCGGCCCGGTCCACGGAAACCGCCTCGTAATGGGAATTGCTGTATTCCACCACCCGGAGCTGGCCCGAGATGCCGTTGACGATGAAAACATATTTCCCCACCTCCCTCACCTTGAAATGGTAGGGCAGATCCGGATCCGGCACCCCATTGATGCCCAGGGAAGGCAGGGAAATGGAAGGTGGGGCACTGAATTTCCGGGTATCCAATTTCAAGGGATCCCCCCGGAAAACGGTGAACATGGGCATGGTTGAGTCCGGATCCAGGCCCAGCACACGGATGCCATTTTCCACCCGGCCGGACACGGGGTGATCTCCGGCCCAGGCACCGCCACCGGTCCATAAAGAGACCAGCAGCACCATCATTCCAAAATATTTTATTCTGCCCATATTTTTCTCCTGAAAATTTACAAAGACGATACATTCATGTTCAGCATTCCCAGCCCCCTTGGCAAGGCCGGGGGTGAAAAAAAGAGGGGTTTCCGCTCCTTTTCTGCCATCTGGATGGTGAACCCGAAGATTTCACCCTGGGCAAACCATTTGCCCCGGCCGATTCAGGAAAAGGTAAGACGGGAGTCACCTGGGCCGCCTCCAAGCCCCCGGAACCAACGGCCGGACAACAGCCGTGCTAAGGGGCTGAATATGGTGGACAAACGGGAATTTATCCTTGACAATCCCATGGCTTTCTTTTAGTTTTTTCCGCTGTTTTAACCCCGTTTCACAGACCCTGAAAGCAAGAAAAGAACACCCCATGAAATCACTGATTTTCGCAGTATCCATGGCCGCTGCCCTGGTCACCGGCATCTGGTCCACCCATCCGGCCACGGCCCACTCCGACGCCCTGGTGGTTGCCACCACCGGCAACCCGGCCATGGTCACCCGCCTGGCAGAAAGCTACACCCGGCTCACCGGCACCCCGGTCCACCCCAGAACCCTTTCCCCTAAACAGATCCCCAGTGATGCCGACCTTATCCTGGTGGACAATGTTCACACCCTGGAGACACTAAAGGATCAGCTGCTTCCGGTGGCGGCCAAATCCCTGGCGCTCAAGATTCCCCAATCCCTCCGGGATCCCGACCACCACTGGATCGGCCTGACCTTCCGGGGGGAAACCCTGGTCTTCAACAGCCGGAAGATCAAGGCCGAAGCCCTGGAAAACATGGACACCCTGGCCCAGCCCCGCTGGAAGGGCCGGCTGCTCATGCCGGCACGGGCCCTGGCAGAGCCCCAACCGACCGGTTCCCGGAAAAAGGATAGCCCTGCCGATCCCCAGGCCTGGCAGGCCAACCTGGCCCGTCCCCCCTATGGAGACGATACCCAGACCCTGGAAGCCCTGGCCCTGGGAGAGGGAGATCTGGCCCGGGTCAGCACCGCCAGCTATATCCGGTTCATGGCGGAAAATCCCGCCCTTTCCCTGGACATGTTCCGTGGAAATTCCCAAGGAGTCCTACCCGTAACCATTTCCGGAGCCGGGGTTTTGAAGTCCAGCCCCAAACCCCAGGAAGCCGTCCGTTTTTTAAAATGGCTCACCGGAAACACAGCCCAGAAAATCATGTCCAATGCCACCCTGGAATATCCGGCCAATGTCCGGGTCCGGCCCATGACCCTCACCGCGCCCTGGAATGATATCATTACCGAGATCACCGCCCCGGAAGCCGTGGACACACAATCCCCGGCCACCCTGTGATACCGATGGAATCCCCCAACTGCTCCGGGCCTTCCCCGGGATGGAGATTATCCATTCCAGGGCTGCAATTTTTTATCAATTCATGATATTTTAGTATCAATCCCAATAATTTAACGGTGTAAGGATTATAGTTTTGATGAAGGATAGTATTCGTTTTTCCATTTTCGACATTTTTAAAACCGGTCCTGGTCCGTCCAGTTCCCACACCATTGGTCCCATGAAGGCTGCCCTGGAATTCCGGCAGGCCATGGAGGATCTCCAGCTCAAGGATGCCGGAGACAAACTGGTGGTGGATGTTCACCTTTATGGTTCCCTCAGCCTCACCGGGGAAGGCCACGGCACCCACAAGGCTGTCCTGGGCGGCCTCATGGGCTGGGAGCCCCACGATTGTGATTGCGATGTCCTAACCCAACTCCTGGAAAAATCAGACCAAACCTATGGTCTGCCCCTGGGTAAAACCGAAATCCCCTTTACCAGCAAAAACATCCACTTCGAAGGCCAGGACATCGAAGAACTGCCCCATGCCAACACCCTGAGATTTTTCCTCAGGCGGGGTAAAAAACTGCTCCTGGAAAAGGAATACTATTCCATTGGGGGCGGTTTCATCCATTACAAGGGAGAAATCCCGGTGGAGCCCCCGGAAGCCCCCCATGTCTATTGGAACATGAACAGCTTCCGCAAACTCATGCGGAAAACCAACCTTACCCTGCCCCAGATCATGCTGGAAAACGAAGCCGCCATCACCGGGCTGAGTGAAAAACAAATCCTGGCCCGCCTGGACCAGACCATGGCGGAGATGGAAGACAGTGTCAAACGGGGACTGGCCAAGGACGGGGTATTGCCCGGCACCATCGGCCTGCTGCGCAAGGCCAAGGTCCTCTTTGAAAACACCCATGAACTCCAGGGAAAAACCAGCCAATACCTGGCACGGCTCAATGCCTATGCCATGGCCGCATCCGAAGAAAACGCCGACGGTCAACGGGTGGTCACCGCCCCCACATCGGGATCGGCCGGCGTCATCCCCGGCATCCTCAGCCTGTTGAAAAACGATGATAAATTGAGCCGGGACCAATTGCGGGAAGGCATGCTGGCCGCCGCCCTCATCGCCTTTATTTCCAAAAAGAACGCCAGCATCTCCGGGGCCGAAGTGGGCTGCCAGGGAGAAGTGGGCGTGGCTTCGGCCATGGCCGCCGCCCTCATGGCCCAGGCCATGGGCGCCACCATGAAGCAGGTGGAAAACGCCGCTGAGATTGCCTTGGAACACCAATTGGGCATGACCTGCGACCCCGTGGGCGGCTATGTCCAGATCCCCTGCATTGAACGGAATGCTGTAGGGGCCGTCACCGCCGTCAATGCCTATATCCTGGCCGAAGCCGGAGACCCGGCCCGGCCAAAGGTTACCTTTGACGAGGGGGTGGTAACCATGATGGAAACCGGACGGGACATGTGCTCCCGGTATAA
>JAKSBM010000518.1 GCA_022361135.1 Desulfobacterales bacterium
CCCCCGTGTTCTTCTCGGGCGGCGGCCTTGAGCACCTCTTCTCCGCCATGGGTGAGGATGGCCTCCATGGCGGTGCGGGCAGCCCGTGGATCCTTGTCCTCCAGTGCCTGGAGCAGCAGCCGGTTCAATTCCAGGGAGCGTTCCGCCGTTCCGTTAATTCCGTAGAAAAATCGGGTGTAATGGGCATAGACCGGGCGGAAGGAATTGAAAATCAATTGGTGGATGAGGTTGCCCCCGGCGGCCAGGATGCCCCGGTGGAAGAGAAAATCCTGGCGGCTTTGGGTTTCGGGATCATCCAGGCTGTCTTTTTTTTCCCTTAAAATGTCCGCCAGTTCGGAAAGCTCCTCCGGGGTGATGACCCGGGCGGCCCTTTGGGCGGCCTGGGTTTCGTTGACCCGGCGGTATTCCAGCAGGGCCGTGAGGTGGTCCCGGTCCAATACGCCCTTGACCCGGACCATGCGGGTGAGCATTTCCACTGTGCCTTCCCGGCCAAAGGGGCGGACGTAGGTGCCGCTCTGGGGGCGGGTTTCCACAAAGCCCATCTGGGCCAGCATGGCCAGGGCCTCCCGGATGGCAAACCGGTTGGTTTTATAACTGCGGGCCAGGTCCCGTTCCGGGGGAAGCCGGGTGTAGGGGGGATAAATGCCCTGGATGATGTGGGCTTCCAGGGCCTCCATGATTTGCCGGGTTTTATTTTTTTTCATTGTCATGATCCGTTTCCTGGGGAGCTTACTCCGGCAGGGGGTGCAAGGCAATAGATTTTCAGCGTGGTTGACAAGTTGGTATAACCCAAATAGGTTTGGTTATACCAATTCAACGGAGGTGAGTATGAAGATCGCAGTCATTGAGCTCTACCACGTGTCCATTCCTTTGAAAGAAACCTTCTGGCCCACCTGGATCCCGGGCTACCCCCAGACCCACAATCGCTTTGACCTGGTCCGTCTGATCACCGACGACGGCATCGAAGGGTATTCGGCCGGCCCGGCCATGGGCCGGGAACGCCGGGGGCTGGGAGACCTTTTGGGGGCCTACCTGCTGGGGGCGGACCCCGGGGACATTGATCACATCCAGAGTTTGCTCAAGCAGGCGGGATACCTGGGCATGTACAATCCCTGGGTCGAGGCGGCCTGCTGGGACATCAAGGCCAAGGCCATGGGGAAACCCGTCTATGAATTATTGGGGGGACGGGCCCGGCCGGTCCAACTCTATTGCTCCCTGGGGGAAATGCGGGCGCCTGAAATTCGTATCAATGACCCGCTTCGGATTCGGGAGGCGGGATTCCAGGTGGCCAAGCTCCGGGTCAAGGGCCGGACCCTGGCCGAGGATGTGGCCCATATTGAATCCATTTCCAGAGCAGTGGGAGGGGATATCTCCCTGGGGGTGGATGCCAACCAGGGCTGGCGGGTGACCATTGTGGACCGGATTCCGGCCTGGGACCTGGACCGGGCCACGGCCTTTGCCAGGGCCTGTGGCGACTGCAACATCGCCTGGTTGGAAGAGCCCCTGGATTCCCGGGATTACCAGGGCAATGCCCAATTGCGGAAGGTCTCTCCGGTGCCCGTTTCCGGGGCCGAGTTGAACCGGGGCTGGGATGAGATTAAAATCATGCTGGAAAAGGGCTGCTTTGACATCTACCAGCCCGATGCCGTCTTTGCCGGGGGCATTGCCCAGGTCATGAAGGTGGCCAAGGCCGCCCGGGAAGAGAGCTTGGCCTACACCCCCCACACCTGGACCAACGGCATCGGCTTCCACATCAATTGGAGTTGCCTTCTGGCCGATGCGGAAAACATGAAACCCTTGGAATATCCCCTGGAAGAGCCCTCCTGGATTCCTGAATTCCGGGACGGGATCATCGATCCCATCCTGCCGGATAAAAATGGGATGCTCCAGCCCTATACCCGACCCGGCCTGGGGTTTGAAATCAATAAAAAGGCGTTGAAAAAGTACGGCCGCAGGTATTTCAGGATTACCCCCCGGCGCCTGGCCTTTAAGGTCCTCAGGGAAAAGGGGGTGAAACAGGCCCTGGCATTGAAAAAACAGAAGGAAAAGTCCGGTTAGATGGCCGGCCCGGCCAGGGCTCCCATGGGAATGAAGGCCATGCCCGCCGTTAGCACCACTTCGCGGATGAGTCGACCCGAGCGCTGGGAAACGATTTGGGCCATGAGGTCCTGGGTGGCGATGAGTTTGCCGAAGAGGCGTTCGTAACTCAGGTTTTGTGCCTCGTTTCCCCGGCTGTTGGTGAGAAGGAGAAGGGTTCCGTGTTCATCCTTTCGGGTTTTGAGGCACCAGACCAGTATTTCCACGTTCCGGGCGGCATTGTAGAGGCGTTGTTGGTCCAGATAATCCAGCATGAAAAGTTCGCAGCGATCGTTATAGGCCTGGCGGATCATGGTGTAGAGGCCGAACATCACGGCAAAGACCCGGTCTCCGGTGTAGTCCGGGGCCAGGCCCGTGAGCATGGCTTCGGTTCCCTGTTTACCCTCCATATCCGTGTTTTCAGGGATCACGGGGCAGCGAAATATTTGATCCATGCGGGACTCAATGGTTTGCCCCTTGGACTTGGCCAGTTCGCCCGGGTTTCTAAGATAGAGTTTCCGGGTGAGTTCCCGGCAGATGGAGACGGCCTCTTCCATGTGAATCTCCGACACCTGGTCGATGTCGGATTTGGCCAGATCCTTGATTTGGAATTCCGAGGCCGACTTGCAGCTTGGAAGGCATAATAGAAGGAAGATCAATACTATCCAGGGTTTTATGGGGTGAATGTACTCCATGGGTTCCGGCGGAATTTTCAACAATCGGGTCCGTTTAAGTTAATGGATTCAGGTCGTCAGCCTTTAACTCCTATCAGAGATCGGGGTGGGGTTCAATGGTTTCCTTGGGGAATCAAAATCAGGACCAGATCCATGACATTGGTCAGGGTGGGACCGGTTTTCACCAGGCTTTGGGTTCGATGGAGGAATTCATAGGCGTTGTTTTGGTCCAGGAAGTGGTTGGGGTTCAGTCCATTGGTCTGGATGGCCTTGAGGGTTTCCGGACAGGCAAATCCTCCGGCGGCGTCCGTGGGGCCGTCACTGCCGTCGGTGCCCATGCAGAGCAGGGTGATGTCTTCACCGGGGATGAGGTGGTTGGCTGCGGCCAGGGCCATTTCCTGGTTCCGTCCCCCCTTACCCCTCCCCTTGAGGGTGACCGTGGTTTCACCGCCGGCCAGGAGGCAGACCGGGGTTTGCACATGGGAATTGTGGTGGATTTTCCGTGCCGTTTCCACCAGTTCCCGGGCCCGCTCCCGGGCTTCGCCGTCCATGGTGGCCGTGAGAATTTCCGTGGCATAGCCCAAATCCCGGGCCTTTGCCGCTGCGGCTTCCAGGGCCTGGGCATTGGTGGCGGCCAGGATATTGGTGACCCGGGCAAAGGCCGGATGGTCCGGTTTGGGTGTTTCCGGGAGCCGGCCGTTCCGCCCTTCTTCCAGGTGGCGGACCAGGGGGGCGGGAAGTTGATCCTTGCCCCGGTATTTGTCCAGGATGTCCAGGCCGTCCTGGTAGGATGACCGGTCCGGGGTGGTGGGGCCCGAGGCGATGACATCCAGGTCATCGCCGATGACGTCGGAAATGATGAAGCTGATCACCCGGGCCGGCATGGCGGCCGCCGCCAGCTGGCCTCCGCCAAAGCTGGAAAAATGTTTCCTCAGGGTATTGATCTCGTGGATGTCGGCCCCCCAGGCCATGAGTTTCCGGGTCATGGTCTGGACCTGTTCCAGGGTGATTCCCTCCACCGTGGCCGGGGTCAATGCGCTGGCTCCGCCGGTGATCAAGCAGATGACCAGATCCCGCTCCCCGGCCTGGGCCACCAGGTCGAGCATTCCATGGGCCGCGGCTTCCCCGGCCCCATCGGGGACGGGATGGGCTGCCTCCACCAGTTCAATCCTTTGGGTGGGGACGGTATGATCGTATTTCACACAGACCTTACCTTGGGAGATCCGGTCTCCCAGGATCTCTTCCAGGGCAGCGGCCATGGGGGCTGCCCCCTTGCCTGCGCCGACAACTATGATCTGGTCGATTTCATCCAGGTCCAGGTGTTGTTCTCCGGCCATGAGAATATTGTTTTCAATCTTAAGGTGTCGAATCAATGCCCGGTCGGGGCGTACGGCATCCAGGGCGGCGTTGAAAATCTGCATGAGGTCTTTGCGGTGTGGGGTCATGGCGTGTCCTCTGGGCTTATATTGTGTGGGGTTCGGTTGTCGATTCAAGTGCCGGGTTAATTCACAAACTCATTTGGGTTCCATAGCATATGGGCAGATCAAAACCAAATCCGGATGCGGAGGATCCATGAATTTCGTTGTCAAAATCAACATATCTTGATATGTGCATCATGATGAGTGCGCGCAATATAAGAATTCGCGCATTTTTTTAAAGGGAGGTTTTATATGGCAAGTGTGAAAGATCATTATGAGGGTGTCCTTTCGGATGTCTATCCATGGATGTGTGGTGGGATTGAGAATGGAATACGGCGCAACCTGCAGTTTTTTAGGGATTACCAATTCACCCCTAAAGGGTCTGGGAAGGCCGTAGACCTGGGGGCCGGGTGTGGATTTCAATCCATTCCTTTGGCCCGGGCCGGCTATTCGGTTACGGCAATTGATCTCGATGCCGGGCTGTTGGATGAATTGAAAATGCATTCCAAAGGCCTTGATGTCACGCCAATTCAAAGTGATTTGATGCTGTTTGAGCAATTTGTGCAAAGTGATGCTGAATTGGTGGTTTGCATGACGGATACGATTCTGCATCTGGAATCCAAGGAAATGGTCGTTTCTCTTTTTGAGAAAGTTTTTGCTGCATTGGAAGACAGGGGGAGATTTGTCATTACCTTTCGTGATTTAACAGTTGAGTTGACTGATGTTGAACGGTTTTTGCCGGTTAAAAGCGATGAGAATCTTATTTTTACGTGCTTCCTTGAGTATGAAGCTGAAACCGTGAAGGTTCATGATCTCATTTATAAAAAGGTTGATGGGGAATGGTGCCTCCGAAAAGGCTTTTATCGAAAATTACGTCTGTCCAAGGAATGGATCATTCGTCAATTATCGGCGTGTGGTTTTACTAAAATTGAATCCACCGTTGATCAGGGGCTGATCACCATCATGGGGTCCAAGGAAATCACACGTCCCCCAGTATAATCGGTCAGTATCGTGGGGTCATAAGGACTTGGGTTAGGGGAACAGGGGAGAATGATGTTCTTGGATTGATTCGTTTTTGTGTTTTTTGGGAATGCGTTGGAAAGAGGATGACTTTCTGTGTGGCATGGCCATCCATTATTTCCGCGAAATGATTCTCTTGGTGATGGCTGTCTTGCCATTGCCCATATCTTGAAATTCTGTATTCCCCCTGCGGAGCTCTGCTCGGGGATAAAGCGCCAGCGATGGAGGGGCAACGGATGATAAAGCATTGACAGTCAAAGGGTATTCGGTTATTTGTCCCTTGAATTTGATGTGGGAACGGGTTTCGCATCAAAGGGTGTATGAATTAATTAGAGAATGAAAGCCGCCTATGTTTGCAAATACAGCCGATGAACTCAGGGATATGATCCGGGAAAATTCCCAGGTTTCTCCATCGACCTTTTTACGGGATGATTCCTTTGCCGCCCATTGTTATGA
>JAKSBM010000412.1 GCA_022361135.1 Desulfobacterales bacterium
ATACTTCCCGTTGGTGGTGGATTCCGCCTTCATGGTTGAACCCACGGAAACCGAATCCAAGGAAGACATTGACCACTTCATCAATGCGGTCAAAGCCATTGCCAAGGATGCCAGGGAAAATGCGGAAAAACTCCACCAGGCGCCCACGCTCACCAAGGTTCGGCGCATGGATGAAGTTTCCGCGGCAAGGAAGCCATGTCTGAAGGGATAGCTTTAAGAGAGCGCACCTGCGTGTTCCAGGATCTTGGTATCCTGGAATACCGCAGGACCCTGGAATTACAAGAAGCCACCCGGTCCGCCAAGATTGAAGATCCATCCCAGGCGGACCGGGTCTTTTTTGTCCAGCACCCTTCGGTTTTTACCTTGGGAAAACGGGGCGGGCTGGAGAATCTCATGGTGGATAAAAAATTCCTGGAGGAAAAGGGAATCCAGACGGTTCAAACCGACCGGGGCGGGAATATCACCTACCACGGACCGGGACAGGCCGTGCTGTATCCGGTGGTGGATCTGGAGCGGGCCCGCATCGGCGTGGCCGATTTCGTGGAAGGGCTTGAAGAGCTCATGATGCGAACCGCCGCTCATTTCGGCATTGAAGCCAAACGGGATGCAAAAAACCACGGCCTTTGGGTAAAAAATAAAAAGATCGGCAGTGTGGGGCTTTCCATCAAGCATGGAATCTCAATCCATGGACTGGCCCTGAATTTCACCCTGGATCTCACCCCCTTTACCTGGGCCAATCCCTGTGGTATGTCAGACGTCTCCATGACATCGATCCAGGAGGAATTAAAACAAATGGGCCATTCAACCGACCCGCTTGACATGGCCGAGGTGACCCATTGTTTTAAAACCCATTTTTGTGAGATTTTTAATTTTAGCTGTAAATAGGAAGGAAGGGTTCCATGTCAGGTTCCTGCAAACCATCCCGAAAGGGTAAGCCCAGTTGGCTTAAAAAGCGACTCCCCCGCGGTGGAGATTACCAGCGGGTCACCCAATTGCTCTCCTCGGCCCACCTCCACACCGTGTGCCAGGAAGCCAATTGCCCCAATATGTTCGAATGTTTTTCCAAGAACACCTCCACCTTCATGATACTGGGCTCCCAGTGCACCCGCCATTGCCGGTTCTGCAACGTCACGGCCAATCCACCGGAGATGGTGGATCCCCTTGAACCCAAACGGGTGGCCCAGACCTCATCCGAACTGGGGCTGAAATATGTGGTGGTCACCTCGGTGACCCGGGATGATTTAAAGGATGGAGGGGCCTCCCATTTTGCTGCGGTGATCCGGGAATTAAAACGGGAAGAACAGGATCCACCCGCCAAGGTGGAAGTCTTGATACCCGACTTTCAGGGTGACAAGGATGCCCTGAGAACCGTTGTGGATGCCAAACCCGATGTCATCAACCACAATCTGGAAACCGTTGCCTCCCTTTATTCACGGGTTCGGCCCGAGGCCAAATACCAGCGTTCCCTGGATCTGTTGAAACGGGTGAAGGAGATGGACCCGAAGATGCCGGCCAAGTCCGGTATCATGGTGGGCCTTGGTGAAAGCCGTGATGAACTGGTCCAAACCATGAAGGATCTGTTTGACCACGGTTGCGACATCCTCACCATCGGTCAATACCTCCAGCCCACCAAACAGCATTTGGATGTTGAAAAATATTATGAACCCGGGGAATTTGAAGAACTGGAAAAAATCGCCCGGGAAATCGGATTCAAGCAGGTGGCTGCCGGCCCCTTTGTCCGCAGTTCCTACAATGCCGAAGAACTTTTCAGTTCCTAGGCCCCCGGTCACGCGCCTTGAATGCCATAAAAAATAATAGACTCTATTTGAACGGCATAAATTCCACTGCAAGCCTTAATACTCAACTGGCCCGGTGATTTTCATCGTCGGCTTTTAATTTTCCTGCCGGGGCGATTTCAATGTATGAAGCGCCCTGGGCAGGACCAAAACTCCCTGCCAGGATGATGATCAAATCGTCCTCTTTAAATTCCTTTTCATCCACCAGACGCGCCACCGCTTTTTTCAACGGACATCGTCCGTCCTCCAGCTGTTCCACGAAATCCGGATTTACCCCATAGGAGAGGGAGAGTTCCCTCACCCCCCGGGGTTCATAGACCTGGGCGTGGATGACATTGTCCCCGCGATAGGCTGCCAGGGCACGGATCGCCCTGCCCGTCACCGTATCCGCCACAATGCCCCGGGTCTGCAGCCGCAAACCGGCCTTGACCGCCGCCTTGGCCAGGTAAGCCGTCACCCGGTCTTCCTTGGTGTAGGGCACCTCATTGAAGGTGGAGCGCTTTTCCTCCACATCCTGTGCAATGGCTGCCATGGTCCGCACCGCCTCTTCGGGATATTTTCCATTGGCGGTTTCGCCGGACAACATCACCGCATCCACATGGTCGAGGCAGGCATTGGCCACGTCGGAAACCTCTGCCCGGGTGGGCCTGGGGGAGTTGATCATGGAATGGAGCATTTGGGTGGCCACGATGACGGGCCGACGTTTTACAATGCAAGTACGAATGATTTCCTTTTGGATCATGGGAATCTGTTCCGTTGGAATTTCCACGGCCAGATCCCCACGGGCAATCATGATGCCGTAGGCATGCTCCAGGATTTCATCCAGATTTTTAACCCCTTCGGAATTTTCTATCTTGGCGATGATTTTTATGGCCGATTTCTTCCGATCGAGAATTTTTTGTACTTCGATGACATCGGTCTTGCTGCGGACGAATGAATGGGCAATGAAATCCAGATCATGGTCCGCAGCAAATTCAATGAAGCCCATGTCCTTTTCGCTGAGGGCGGGCAACTTCACATGGACCGAAGGGATGTTGACACTTTTTTTCCCCTCAATGGTGCCGTCGTTTTCCACATGACAGATTAAACTCTCCCCTTCCTTTTTCACCACGGTCAAAGCAATGCAGCCGTCGTCGATGAGGATGGAACTGCCCACGGGCACATCCTCTGCAAAGTGGGGATAGGAGACACAAATGGTTTCGGCCAGGGAGATTTCTTTGGGCGCGCCCTTGATCCGAACATAATCTCCATGGGCAACCGTCAATGGACGATCGGTATGGCATGTTCGAATTTCCGGCCCCTTGGTATCAAGTAGGATGCCGATCTTGGGCGACACCCCGCGGATATTATTGATCACCTCAAGGGCCTGGTCGTGGGAAAGGTGGGCCGTGTTAAGCCGGGCGACATTCATCCCGGCTTTATAAAGACGTGTTATGAAGTCAACGGATGCCTCACGGCTGGAAATGGTGGCCACGATTTTGGTTTTGCGCATTTGATCCTCCTTGGGAACAAAGGGTCATGACAAAGTTTTCAATGCCGATGACCGGGTCAAGTGAGGAGGACTTCAATGCATGGTCAAGATCGCATATGGCCATCAAAGCATGGCGAAGTTCTTTCAGGGAAAATTTTTCTGACTTTAGAAGCACTTGAAATACAGGGTACGGACTTTTGGGGTTGGGTGCAAGCAAAAGATCCGAGGCAGGAGGCTTTTTACCCTTGCCTTCCGGGCTTTCCAGCAGGGCATCCCGTTCCTTTTCCATTTCCTTTTGCTCCTTGTCCTGGGAAAGGATGCGGGGAAAGATCTGTTGCTTAAACGTGTTGAAATTCATTCCGGCCATGCGGAACCCATTGAGTTCACGGGCCAGCCCCCGGGTAAAGGATTTGGCCAAAAGCAGTTTCCGAACCTGATTTTCCAAAGCCTTAAGAATCTGCAACGGATGAAACCCTTCCCCCAAAAGGGAGGAGAGGAAAAACATGGATTGACCGATGTCCCGGTCCATGACGGCATTGGTCAGGCTGAATATGGGATCCTTCTTATCCCGCTTGATCACCGCCTTGACGGCATTGCGATCAATGACGGGATTCTGGCCGGCATAGGCTGCCAATTTTTCCAGGTTTCCCACGAGAAGATCCGGGTTAAATCCCATGAGTTCAATGAGCAGATGGAAGGCATTGGGATCGATTTTCTTCCCCGTGCCGGCCAGGGATTTTTTACAGATGGCCTGGAGCACGGCCTGCTGTTCATCCAGATCTGCCTTGCGGCTTCCCTGTGATACGGTGCAATCAATGACAAGGCCGTTTTTATCGATGGCCTTGAAAATCTTTTTTCTCCGGTCCAATCCCTTGCTGGTGAAAATCAGGCAATGGCCCTGGGGCAATCCTTTACCCAGATGATCCGAAAGAAGATCCAAATCCTTCTGGGTATAATTGATTTCCCCCTGGCTGCTGCTGTTGCTGAACAGGGGGGCATTTTTTACCAGGATGAGTTTTCGGGCCATGAGGAAGGAAAACGTGGTGGCCTGCTCCATGATATCCCCCATGGGAACCGATGCCCCATCAACGGATTCCATGGCAAAGGCGGGATCTTCCCCCTTGAGAAAGGCGGGCTGGATTCCCTCCAGAACCTCCTTGACCAAAACCCCTTCCCCGGATACCAGAATAAATTGGGGAAACCCATCCCCGACCTTACCCAGCCAGCCTTGAAATTCCTTATGTTTAAGAACGGTCATGGCTTTTCCTGTAAAGACGAATCATAACAACCAACGCCAGGCCGGAAACCACCAGGCCGATTCCCTGGGACAGGCTGATGAAATCAAAGAAAAAATCACCCCGGAAATCACCCCGGAAAAATTCAATGATGGACCGGAACAGGGAATAAAGCATGACATAGGAGAGGAACACCATTCCACCGAACCGCTTTCTTCGCTGGAGCCAAACCAGAATGAGAAAGAGAATAAAATTGGAAACCACCATGTAAAGCTGGGTGGGGTGAAGGGCCACATTGAGGGGGGCCAGACTGTCCGGGTTGGTAAAGGTCACGGCAATGGGAAGCTCGCAGGATTTGCCAAAACAACATCCGGCAAAAAAACAACCCAGCCGACCAATGGAATGGCCCAGGGCAATGCCCGGGGCAATGATATCCCCCACCTTGAAAACCGGCAGTCCCCTTCTGTGCAGATAAACCAGGGCACTCAGGGTGGCGCCAATGAACCCGCCGAAAAAAACCAATCCCCCTTCCCATATTTTGAATATATCCATGGGGGCTGGGGTAAAGGCCTTAAAATTCACCAATACATAGAGAAGCCGGGCACCCACAATGGCAGAGACCAGAATCAGAAAAAAAAGATCGGAAATATCTTCGGACTTAATGTCGTAAAAGGAGGCGTTCCGTTTGGAAAACCAGACTGCGGTAATGAAGCCCAATGCCAGGAATAGTCCGTAGCTGTAGAGGGTCACGGGACCGAGTTGAAGTAGAATGGGGTGCATAAAATGCCTTATCAGTGCCTAGAGGTCCGGCACCTTATTGAAAACCATGTGATAAATCAAGATGGCCATTCCCACACAGATTGCAGAATCGGCAATGTTAAAGGAGGGCCAATGGGCAACGCCGATGTAGAAATCAAGGAAATCAACCACTTTGCCGTAGGCAAAGCGATCGATGAGATTACCCACGGCGCCGCCAAAAACCAGGGCAAGTCCGTAGGAGAGAAATCGATATTCCCTGGCGGTCCGATGGTAAAACCAGACCAGAAAGAGGGTCACCAGTGTGGAAAGAAAAAGAAATACAAATTGTCTGACGCCGGCGGATTGTTGTGCGAAAAAGCCAAAGGCCCCCCCGGGATTCAACACGTGATTGATGTTGAAAAACCCGGGGATGACCTCAATGTGATCATACAGGGCAATGTTTCGCGTAATCCAGAATTTGGTCACCTGGTCGACAAGGCAGACAACCCCGCCGACCAGAATGAGACGTATCCATTCCCGTGAGATCAAGGCAACCGTCCTAGAGGATCTCTTTCAGGGCGGCAGCGCAGCGGTCACAGGCAGTGGGATGTTCCCCGTCGTCCCCAATGGTGTCGGAGAAACGCCAGCAGCGTTCGCACTTTTCACCCTGGGCTTTGGAAACCTTGACCTTCAAGCCCTCGATTTCCTTGCCTTCATAGACCTCTCCATCCAGGCTGTCCACCAGGCTGGCCACGGATACGATGAAAATATCGTTGAGGGCCATGGGCAGATTTTCAACGTCGGTTTTCAGCTCTGAATCGGGAATCAGAATCTCAACCGCTGCATCCAGGCCGTGCCCGATGAGTTTTTCCTTACGGGCGGCTTCACATGCCTTGGAGACTTCGGCCCTCAGTTCCAGGATCCGGTCCCACTTGGCAGCCAGGGCATCGTTCTTCCAATCGCCGTTGAGCTGAACCATTTCTTCCATGTGAACGCTTTCCTTGGCTTCACCGTTCCGGGGCAGGAACTGGTAAATTTCTTCGGCGGTGAAGGGAAGGATGGGGGCCATGATTTTCACCAGGGCATCCATGATGTGGGCCATGACGGTCTGGGCATCTCTACGCTCCCGGCTTTCCGCCGGAGAAGTGTAAAGACGATCCTTGATGATATCCAGGTAGAAGGCGGAAAGGTCCACAACGCAGAAGTTATGCAGGGCATGGTAAATGGTGTGGAATTCCAAGTTATCATATGCCTTGAGGCATCTTTCAACCACATGGTGAAGTTTATGGAGAATCACCTGATCCAGTTCAGCCATTTCGGAAACCGGACGGGCATCCCGGGCCAGATCAAAATCGGAGAAGTTGCCCAGCATGAAACGGCAGGTGTTCCGAATTCTCCGGTAGGCGTCGGACAATTGCTTGATGATATTGTTGGAGATGGACACATCGCCGCGGTAATCGGCGGAGGCGGCCCAGAGGCGCAGAACATCTGCACCGTATTGTTTGATGACAGACTCGGGTGCCACAACATTGCCCACGGACTTGGACATTTTATGCCCCTTTTCATCCACGACAAAACCGTGGGTGAGAACGGCTTTATAGGGCGCCTTGGCAGTCCGGCCCACGGCGGTGAGCAGGGATGAATGGAACCATCCACGATGCTGGTCAGAACCTTCCAGGTAAAGGTCTGCCGGTCTTTCAAGTCCTTCGGTTTCATCCAGAACCGCAGCATGGGAAACACCGGAATCAAACCATACGTCCAGGATATTGCTGTCCTTGGTGAATTCGGTGCAACCGCATTTACAGGTGGCGCCTTCGGGCATGAGGAACTTGGCGTCCTTTTCAAACCAGATATCCGAAGAGTGTTCGGTGAACAGGGCATGGATCTTGTCCACGGATTCCCGGGTCACATAGACTTCCTTGCAATCGTTGCAATGGAAAACCGGGATGGGTACACCCCAGGAACGCTGGCGGGAAAGACACCAGTCCGGACGGTTTTCAATCATGGAGTAGATCCGTTCCCGTCCCCAGGAGGGAATCCACTGGACATTGTTGATCTCTTCCAGACTCTTTTTCCGCAGTCCTTCCTTATCCATGGAGATGAACCACTGGGGGGTGGCCCGGAAGATAACCGGTTTTTTACATCTCCAACAATGGGGATAGGAATGGGAAATTTCTTCTTTTTTCAGCAATGCACCCTTGGCGTCCAGGGCGGCATTGATATTGTCATTGGCCTTGAAGATAAACTGGCCGCCGAATTCTTCAACATCCTTGGAAAAGACACCGTTGTTTTCAACGGGGGAATAGCAGTCCAGCCCGTATCTTTTACCTGCGATGTGGTCATCCGCACCATGGCCGGGGGCGGTGTGAACACAACCGGTACCGGCTTCCAGGGTGACGTGGTCGCCCAGGATGATCAGGGATTCCCTTTCATACAGGGGATGGGTGCATGTTTTCTTTTCCAGGTCGGTGGAGGCAATGTCGGACAGGATTTCATATCCTTGGATGCCCAGTTGTTCCATGACCGTTTCCACCATGTCCTTGGCCATGATGAGGATCCCGTGTCCGGGAACCTTGACGCTTGCATATACAAATGAAGGATGGAGGCAAATCCCCAGGTTGGCGGGGATGGTCCAGGGAGTGGTGGTCCAGATCACAACGGAAACCTGCTCTGTGGCGGCTTCGGGAATCAGATCGGACACATCGTCCTTCATGGGAAATTTAACAAAGATGGAGGGGGAGGAATGATCGTGGTATTCGATTTCGGCCTCGGCCAGGGCGGTCTGGCAGTTGCAGCACCAATAGATGGGCTTTTTACCCAGGAACATGTCGCCGGACAGGGCAAACTCACCACACTCCTTGGCAATGCGGGCTTCATAGGGGTAGTTCATGGTCAGGTAGGGTTTTTCCCAATCCCCGAATACGCCGAACCGTTTGAATTCATCCCGCTGGATATTTACAAAATTTTCCGCATAGGAACGACACTCCCGGCGAACCTGTACCGGGGTCATTTCCCGTTTCTTTTTGCCCAGTTTCTTGTCCACATTGTGTTCAATGGGCAGCCCGTGGCAATCCCAACCCGGGACGTAGGGCGCATTGAAACCGGACATCTGGCGGGAACGGATAATAATGTCTTTGAGAATCTTGTTGATGGCATGGCCCATGTGGAGGTGGCCGTTGGCATAGGGAGGGCCATCATGGAGGATGAAAAGGGGTTTCCCCTTGGAGTTTTCCCGAAGCTTCTGGTAAATCTTCTTTTCTTCCCACTCTTTGAGTTGCTGGGGTTCTCTCTGGGGCAGATTGGCCTTCATGGCAAATTTTGTTGAAGGCAGGTTTAGTGTTTTTTTATAGTCCATTCTTCCTCCGAAACAGGATTGGTTATCAACATTATTAAACTTTTCTTTCTAAATCCTATGGCCGTGAAAGTCAAGGTTTGACTTTGGTTCGGATAACCGATATATCCTTTTTTACCACATGGGAACCCTTCTTACATATGCAAATCCTGATCCAGAGGGCGTAAAAGCGCTTAGCCGAATCCTGGGCTGTCATCCGGTCATCGCCGGTCTGCTCTGGGAACGGGGCGTCCGGGATGGGGTTGCGGCCGATGCCTTTCTTACCCCGGACTTCAACCGCCTGACCAATCCCTTTGATCTCAAGGATATGGACAAGGCTGTGGTGCGAATTTACGAGGCCGTTACCCAGGGTGAAAAAATCATGATTTTCGGCGATTTCGATGCCGACGGCGTCACCGCCACCTCCCTGCTCTGTGAATATTTCACGGCCATGGAGGCCGACATCACCTGGTACATCCCCCATCGCATAAAAGAAGGATACAGCCTCCAGCTTCCCCACATTGAAAAGGCGGCCGATCTCCAGGTGGACCTCATCATCACCGTGGACTGCGGCATCACCAGTAATGAAGCCGTGGCCGCTGCCGCCCAAGAGGACATCGACGTCATTGTCACCGACCACCATGAACCCGGAGAGGTTATCCCCCCTGCCCTGGCCGTGGTGGATCCCAAACAGGAAGACTGCACTGCCGGACTGGAATACCTGGCCGGCGTCGGTGTGGCCTTTTATCTTGCCATGGCCCTGCGAAAACACTTCCGGGACAAGGGATATTGGGAAACCATGGAAGAGCCCAACCTGGTTAACTTCCTTGATCTCTTTGCCCTGGGCACCATCGGCGACATGGTTCCTTTGACCAAGGACAATCGCATCCTGGCCATGGCCGGTGTCCGCCAGGTGAAAAAGGGAATTCGTCCGGGCATCTGTGCCCTGGCCCGTGTGGCCAGGCTGGACCTGGAAACCCTGGACTCCGACGATATTTCCTTTAAGCTGGTGCCGCGAATCAATGCCGCAGGCCGCATTTCCCATGCCAGGATCTGCGTTTCCCTGCTCACCGCCCCCAGCATCATGGAAGCGGAAAAAACCGCCGAACTTTTGGATGAACTCAACCAGAAGCGTCAAATCATTGAGCAGGAAATCGTCCAGGACATTGAAAAGCGCATCCAGGGCAAACCCGCCCTGCTGGACAAACGTATTCTGGTCATGTGGGACCGGGCATGGAATCCCAGCGTGCTCGGCATTGCCGCCTCCAAACTGGCCAGAAAATATGTCTGTCCCGTGGTCCTGCTCTGTTCGGAAGAGGACATTGCCATGGGCTCCTGCCGGAGCATCAACAACATCAATATCCATCGCGCACTGGGGGAATCCGCCGATCTATTGGAACGCTTTGGCGGACATGCCATGGCCTCGGGCCTGGCCCTCCACCGGGATAAGCTGCCCCAGCTGGTCCAGTCCCTCCAGGATCACATGGACAATGAATACCAGGACGATGCCTTCCAAAAAAGCTCCCATATCGATGCCGAGCTCACCGCAGAAGACATCGGCCATGACCTGGCCTGCCAGTTGGATCAACTGCGCCCCTTTGGCACGGCCAACCCCGAGCCCCTTTTCCTCCTCACGGGAATGCGGGTGGTCACCTCCCATCTTTTGGGCGGCCGCCATCGTAAAATGATGCTCCAGAAAGAAGATCAGCCCAATGGTCCCATGGTGGAGGCCCTCCATTTCAACATCGACGATCCCGACCATCTTCCCCAGCGATATACCCGCCTGGCCTTCCGTCTGAAAATCAACAAATTCAAGCCCGGCTCCGCCCAGATTATTATCAGCGACATATAGATTTTGTCTTGCTTGAAACTGCGGTTTTATACTATAAATACAGACTGACAAAAATCGTCCAGTAAGAAGCGAAGGATAAATCTATGGCTAAAATGTTTTACACCGGGAACAGAGAAGCAAAACTTCTTTCGAAAATCGAATCGTCCAAGGAAAGGGAACGCATTAAGACCATCGGCCTGATTCGGGATAACATAGAAGACTTCGCCAATAAGGTTTCCATGAAGCTCATTGAATCGGGACTCATTGAGACGGTCAGCAAATCGAGCATTGAAAATCAAATCGTAAGATGCCTGGATAACCTGATTAAGGCAGAAGATTTTGACATCGATTACATGGTGGCCCCCTTGAGAACCCTGGTCAGCAACCCCAATGTGGCCAGCCTCTACCTTACGGCTTTTGTGGTGGAAACCCTGATCAACCACAAGGACGTCATTGACGTCTACGGAAGTGACGAAGACATCTACTACTGTATTCAGAAGGAACTCACCGCCCTTCGGGAAGGTTAAGCCCCTCTTTCTGAATCCCCCAGTTATCAAACGCCGGAGAAAGGATCATTTGATAGATTCTTTCTCCGGCGTTTTTTGTGCCCCTTTTAAGCGCCCCATAATCCTGCCAATGTGGACGCGATATTTATCCTGACCCAATCCTATTAAACTTTTCCCCTGCCGACTCAAATAAAGCCCTGTCCATTACAACGCTTAATGGAATTCAATCAGAACATTATTTTGATAATCACTTTAATCATGGTTGTGGGGATGATTGCCGTGGCGGTGGAAATGCTCGTGGCGATGGAGATGAATTTCATCGTCGGTGAGAATTCTTCCCTTTTCCATGGTGAAAATCCGATCAGCCACGGCCTCCACAAAATCAAATTCATGGGAGATGACCATATAGGTGGTCTCCAGCCCCCGAAGGACCTGTGCCAAGCGATCCTTAACCTCCTGGTCCAAGCCGGCCGTGGGTTCGTCCAAAAGAAGGACCTTGGGTTCCAGGGCCAATACCGCGGCCAGGGCAACCATTCTTTTTTGGCCGCCGCTGAGCCTGTGGGTGATGGCATCCCTCAGCCGGGTGATTTCCAGACGCTCTAAAACCGCTTCGGCTTTTGCCTTGGCTTCCTTGGGCTTCAATCCCTGGTTCAGGGGGCCAAAGGCCACATCATCCAGAACAGAGGGGCAGAAGAGTTGATCATCGGAGTCCTGGAACAGGAGCCCCACCTGGGTGCGAATGGGGGCAAAATCCCCCTCTTCTTCCATGGTTTTGCCAAAAATTTCAATTTGCCCGGCCTGGGGGCGGCAAAGTCCCATGATGGTGTGGACCAGGGTGGTCTTTCCGCTTCCATTGGGGGCCATCATGCCAATGCAGTCTCCGGCATTGATTTCCAGATTCAAATGATCCAGAACCGGTCTGCTGCCGCCGGGGTAGGTGAATGAAATATCGTTGAGTCGAATAAGGGAAGAATTCATAGCCAGATCAGGTCCAATACACTAAGGCCCAGCCCGCAGGCTGCAGCAAGGGTTAAAAAACAGGGATTCAACCAATGGGAGGGGTAGATATCCAGGGCATGGAAACGACCGGTGAATCCCCTGCATTGCATGGCCTGGTGGACCCGCTTTGCCCTCAGGGAAGCCCGGACAAATAGCATCCCGGTGAGGTATGCATAGGTTTTGTAGGAGTGGAGATTGGTCCCCGGCCGAAACCCCCGGAAGCGGGCCGCCCGCATCAACCGCTCATACTCCTCCCGGATGACATAAATATACCGATAGGACATGAGGAGAAGGAAAATTAATTTCCCGGGCACCCGAAGCTGCTCCAGGCCGTTTCCCAAAGCCTGGATGGGCAGGGTGGCAATGAGGCAGGTGAAAATCAAAAGGATGGCCATGGACTTTAAACTGATATTTAAACTGAGAAGAATACCAGGCCGGCTCAATTCAATGGGGATTCCCATGAAATTCCATTCGTAAAGGCTTTCGCCGCCAAAGGTCAGGGGGAGAAAAAGCCAGATCATCACCAGAAACCAGACCACGGGGGAAAGTCGTTTCCAGATGTCCCGTACCGGTATTTGTGAAGCACCGGCCAAAACCATGGAAAAAAGTAAAAACAAACCGGCTGTGAATGGATTCTCAACCAGGGCTGTGGCCACAGAAACCAAGCCGGCGGATAGAATTCTCACCCGGGGGGTCAACAATTGCAGGGGGGAGTCAACATGACTGAGGAGGTGGTCTTTCACTGTTTTTTCCGCCATTTGTCCGAGGGGTTGCCCTTGAACCAGCGATAGCCAAAGCAGGCAAGGAAGATTATCAGGATCCCCAGGCCCAATCGCCAGGATTGTCCGTCCTGATTAAAGGGATTATCCGGGGCCTTGGTGGGATCCGGTGCGGCCTGAACCAATTTTTCCCGGCTCAATTTCCACTGACCGGCATGGCCCTGGCCCGCATCCACCCGGACCAAAAGATCCTGATCCACGGATTGGGGCAAATCAAAGCTATATTTCCCATCATCGTTGGTGATTCCCTGGTGTACCGGGCTTTCGTCTTCCACAGCCGTCACCGTTACCGGGGCTTGCTTGCAGGGCCGTTTGGATCCAAACCCCGCCTCCACAAAAATTTTCCCGTTCTCGGCATAGGCAAAGACCACCACCTTATGGGCCAATGCCTGGACCGGCAGGGCCAGGAGAATCAAAAGGAAAATCCCTATGTATTTATTCGCCTTCATGATGCCACTCCCCTTTCCAATTTCCGGGGTAGAATTTCAGGATAGACCCGCATGAGAAAGGACACACAAAAGCCCGTGACAATCCCTTCGATGATCATCACCGGGACATGGGCCATGACAATGGCCCACGCGGTTTTCATGAACCCCTGGTCCGTGAACCAGAGGGCCCCGGCCATGAGCAGGGCCGAAAGAAATATGGCCAGACTGCCGGCACCAAAGCCGGCGGCAAAGGTGTATTTTCCGGATCGCCCCAAAAATGGGGCAAAGCAATAATGGGCCACCACGGCTGGCAGGGCCATGATAATGAGGTTAATCCCCAGTCCGGTGAGGCCGCCGTATTGAAAAAGGATGGCCTGGAGGGCCAATGCGGTCAGGATGGCTGGAATGGCTGCCAACCCCAATAAAAGTCCGATGAGGCCGTTGAGTATCAAATGCACCGAACCGGGCCCGATGTTTACATGGATCAATGAGGCCACAAAAAAGCTGGACGCCAGGATGGCCGTGTGGACCATTTGCTCGGAATTCATTTTTTTCAACCCAACGGCCGTGGCCGCCAGGGCAAACCCGGCTCCTCCGGCCAGAACCGGGCCGGAAAGTATTCCTTCGGAAATATGCATACTAGTCCTGAACCCTTTCAAATTTTACCCAGATCACAGCACCCTGCTCCACATCCTTTTCAACGCCTTGATGCTTAATCTTTTCCTCGGCCGTTGTCAATGCGGCAAAGCCCCACCAGCCCGGAAAAGGGGCCACATAGGAAAATATCCCATTGCCGTCGGCCTTGATGGTCTGGGTGATCATATAATCGGAAGGTGCGCTGATTTTTTTACCTTCATTGTAGTATTCCACCTCAACCTCGGCTCCGGGCACGGGTTTTCCATTGACCAGGACCTGTCCCTGGAAAAGATTTCCCGCCCAAAGTCCGTGGGGTTTGGACAGGGGAAGGATTTCCGTTGCAAGGCCAAGGGGTTCATCCCATCCCTCGTCATCACCGAAGGCAGCCACATAGGTCTTGGTATAATGGATGATGAAACAATCTTCGGCCGGTTCCCAATAGGGTTGGGGCTCCATGACAAATGCGGCAAGGCCGGGTCTTTTCGGGGTAAAGGAGCCCTTCCAAGCGGGATTGCCCATGATTTTCCGGGGGGTCAATTCCTGGATCAAATCCCGGCGCTTCCCCCCGACCACGGCGTAAAAGGATTTGGGCTTTACCAAATCCATGCCAATCCCCTCAAAGGGGTGGCTGAACGAAAGGTCGATATTCACCGTTTCCGCTTCACCTTGCATCACCATATTGTCCGAGGGAATTACCATGCCGAAATGGGCTAAAGCCGTGCCACATCCCAATACCATCATCGTCGTAAGAACTGCTGCCATCACTCTGGATTTCATTAGTATCTCCTTAAAATAGAAAAACCACGAAGTTTACCGGCGTTTTTGCCTGTAAAACCTTCGTGGTTTCGTTTCTTGTATTGTGTTTATGCGTGCCGAGCTTCAGCTCAGAAGTTGCTTTTTAATATGGCGTTTCACCCCTTGGGTGTCAACTCTTTTTTTACTCTTTTTTAGGGCAAAAACCAGCCATTTTCTACTTCTTCACCCAGGCGCCGTCCGCTTTTTGAATATATTCACCCGGTTTGGCCTGCTGGGCCAGTTTTATGGCCCGTCGTTTTGCCACCAGATCCACGGCAACATTCTGCTGTTTGGCAATGAGGGAATAGATGATTTTGCGATCATTGTTTTCCTGGGCCACCAATTGGGGGTTTTCCTTTTTTCCCCCCACAAAGGAAAGATAGCCCTGGTTGTTTTCACCGACAACGCCCTTGGCCTTCAGGGCCACAATGGCGGGCAGCCGCTGCTTCATGCCCTGCTTAATCTGATTAAGGTCCTTGGCCAACGCCGTTCCGCTCCACACGAGAACCAGGGCCAGAACAATCTGCAACATACGGGTAATGGGTTTCATATCTCCTCCTTCCTTAATTTTTGATCTGATCTTCGGCAGCATCAATGTCGTTGAAAAAGTCGTCCAGGGCCCGGTCCACCTTCACATTGACGTCAATGGTAATGTGGATGGGTTTGATTTCCACGGGTTTGAGTTCAACCTCATGGGAGGTCTTACAGCCAATGAGACTTGCGAGAAGCAGGGCTGCAGCCAAGGGGGGAAGTATTTTGCTCATGGTCTTCTCCTTAGGGGTTCATCAAATTTTTCATGGTTTTACCAAACTTCATAACCTGATTAAAGGGCAGTTTCAAGTTGAGATTCAGGGTAATGCCCTGGAAACGGGATCCCTTTCCTTTCCCCTGAATCCGGGCAAATCCGCCCAATTCTTTTTTATATACAAAGGGGAGAACATGGGCCGGTTTCCCATCCAACTGCAGGGCGGCGGTCAAGGTGTCTCCCGATGAATTCAAATTGAGCCGGGCCCATTTGTAGTCAAAGTCCTTCAAAGCTTCCCGGGTCAGGTCCAATTGGGCAAACTGGGGGGTATCCATTGGAATGCCCTGGGTGAGCGCTTCGGTATTTTCCACCCGGACCCGTCCTCCCTTTCCCGGGGTTGAAAAAAGAAAGCCCTGGTCAAAAATGATTTTTCCACGGTCATAGGTCACGGGAATCCGGCCGGAAACCGTTCCCTCCCCATCTGCGGTCAAGGCCCCCATCTGGTTGAGCAGGTCAGCCAGGTTGATACGATCGCAATAAAGGGTCAAAAGGAGTCTTCCATCCGTAGAAGGGATCCGCAATGCCTCGGTGGAAACCAGACCGCCACACCATGCAAAGCTGGCATTTTCCAATAGAAGGGTTTTCGAATCCTCAAGGGTAAACCGGGTGCGGGCATCCGTAATTTTAAACTGTCCCACCTCCAGGGCCTCCATGGTCAGCACCTGCCCGGGAACCGAGCCCGGAGAAAAAAGATCATTGAAGGCAATTTCCCCCTGGATTCCCCTGGCCGTTAAATCCAGATCCTCCCATGTCAGATTCCCATGGGAAATGGAAAGGCGCCCCTTGCTCCCAAGCCCTTGGGGGCCCATGCTCAAATTGGCACTGGCAACCACCTTTGCGCTGCCCGACAAGGGGCTGGGAGGCAGGGGAAAAAATTCCCTCACAAGCCCTGGGGTAAAGGTAAATTCAGAAGATTTCACAAGGATCTCCCCGGTGAAGGAATTGAGAGGATCCAACTCTCCCTCCAAGGTTAACCGGGGCAGGTGCTTGTCTTTTGTGGTAAGGGTTCCATCCAGCTTTAATTTACCATGGAGCCGTTGCCCGATATCCATCCCAAGGTTCTGCACCGGAATAATGGGCCCCTTGCTTTTTTCCACCTGGATTCCACCGATTCGAAGTTGACCCGATTTTTTATTCACCCGGCTCAATGGATAAACAAAGGGGAGCTTAAGCGTTACCGCCTGGGTTTTTACATTGAAATTCGACTTGGAAAGATGACTGGATCGGCTGCTAACCGTCAGTCCTCCCTGGAATTTTTCCCGACTACCCCGGGCGATCAGACGGATGGCCGGTTTGGCCAGGGCCAGCTGAAAACCAGCTCTCCTCCCCCTTAAAAATGCCACTTGGGTGGGGTCCAGACCAATGTTAAGGTAATGTTCATGTTTGGTATTGCCGGGGATAAAGGCGTCACAGACCAATGGCAGGGGAGACCACCCCGGAACCTCTTGAATCCATTTGCCCTTAAGGGCAAATCCCTCACTTTGGGGCTTGATATCAAAAGCTGCATTTTTAATGGTTGAATCGATCTTGGGGGAGACGATTTCCAAATTGGAAAGCTGAATTTTCCCTCCACTCTCCGGTTTATAGTGCAGTTGAATATCTGTGATTCCGGAAATCCCCACGGGAATCCGGGGAAGAAGGGGGGCCAGTTTAATCAAATTAAAATTATCGGCACGGGCCTGAATAGCCTGGATCTTTCCATGGGCATTGAAGTGGGCCTGGATTTCAACGGCCTGGTCCAGGGGGGCGAGGCTGAGGTGGAGTTGAATCTCCTTTTTTTCTTTATGAATTCGGACCCGGGCGTCAAAGGGAATGGATAAATTCTGTTTGGGAATCCCGGGCAGATCCAATGCCAATAGAATACGTCCCTTTTCCAGGACCATGCGTTGGGGCAAATATGCAATGGGCAGATCCGAATGGGCAGATGGATCACCCTGCCCTTTGGAACCGGGAAAACGAAAACCCCCGATCTCTACCCCGGAAGAACGAACCCGGGCAGACAGGGAAAGTCCTTTGAAGCGCCAGAGATGGGTTTCCATCGCCTTTAAGCTTTGGGGCGTGTAATGGAATTCGGCCAAATCAAGATCCAGATCGTCGGCCCAGCGTATATTTTCCAGCCGGGTC
>JAKSBM010000523.1 GCA_022361135.1 Desulfobacterales bacterium
CCACAATCTCCTGGAGTTCCGCAGCAAGGAAGCGGGGCGAGGTTTCAAAGTCCACGGGGTCATTCCGACGATATTTATGAATTTTATCCTTTGGGTTTGCCCCAACCCGGACAAAGTCGGACACCAGGGTGTTCTTCCGAAAGCGAAAGTCCTCCCCATTCACCGTAAATGTAAAATCCACATCCCACCCCCGTTTTACCCAGCCCTGCCAAAAGGAATAGGGGCGATGGATATTTTCCCGGATGGTGTCCGGAAGGGCCTCGTGATCCCGAAGCCGGGCGTCGTACCGATCCAGGGCCAGCTTATATTGGGCGTAGGCGGCATTAACGGCATCCTGGTTGGCTTGGCCCGGTGCCAGATTAAAGGCACACACCGCAGTATCGTGGTTCTTTTTGCAGACCTGGACATTCAACTCGGCCACCTGGAGCTGGGACTTGGCCTCTGCCTTCCGGGGATTGGGCCGCTCTTCCTGGTGGGACAGGTAGCTGGAACGGACCCGGTCCAAATCGGCGGCTGCGGGAAGGAGACAATCAAGGCGGTGGATCCGGAGCTGTACATCCCCCGGTGCATCCGGGTTCTCCCCCATCCAGTCCCATAGGAATCGCCGGCTCCCCGCCTCCAGCTGGTGAAAAAGCAAAGACCCCAAAAGATCCATTAAAACCGGATCCCCTTGGGTGGCGGGGGAGAGGGCAAGGGTGGCGTGGTCCACCGGGCTACCCTCCAGGCTGGCCTGGGCACGGCGGTGGATGGACTGAAAATCCCTGGAATTAAAACCGCCAACATTCAAAATCTGGGCACGTTTCAAGGAGATCCGGGCCAAAAGCGCCTCCCTCCCCTGCCCTGATTTCTTCCGGGCATAATTCAAATGGGCCCGGGCCAACTGGGATTTGAATTCCGGCCCAGGGGGCGGCATCTGCACCAATAGAAACTCCCCTGCGCAAAGGGCATCAAACCCCGGCGTGGGATTTGCCAGGATCCGGGCAAATTCGCGGCGGCGCCATTGTTCAAAAATCCATGCAATGCCTTCCCGGCAGGGGGCCAGGGCTAACAGGGCATCATCGGCATCCGTGGCCAGATATTCCACCACCGCGTAAAAAGCAGAAGACCCGGTATCGTCCAGGGTCATTTGATTTTGGGATGGTTTCTTACCGGGCAATCGGCCCAGTCCGTCCAGGGCGGTGAAAATGGGATGGTCCCTGCCAATGCCGCAGCCCAGGCCCACCATTTCCTCCCGGAAGACATCCACTTGTCCAAAGGCCCTGCCCTGGTCCTCCACCACAGAAGCCCAATGGGCAACAATGGCGGCAACCGCCCTTTCCTTCAACCCGGATAGAACCGGGAAATCCGACAGAAGCCGGGTATCAGCCCCCAGGTCCCCCATGAAGGCCCGGGCCGTCTCCAGGGGGAACTCCTCCCGGTCGGTCCGGCCCTGCCAATTTTGCCGGACCCCGTTGAGCCGGGCCACCGTGGTCCCGGCCTTGTCCACCAAGTCCTGGACCGCCGGTGACCAGGGGCAAAGCGCACGGGCCTCCCGGGCCAGATTCAGACTTTGCCGGGCATGGCCGCTATCCAAGGCCCCCTGGATGCGATCCCGGTAGTGGTTTTGGACGCCCCGTGCATAAATTTCCCGAGCCTGGAGCAACTCCGGTTCCGGCGTTCCCCGTACAACGATGCCAACCCCCTCTTCTTCCAATTCCGCCAATGCCCGGGGAAAATCATTTTCCAACATCCGCTTTTCTATTTTTCCGGGCAGGCCGGCGCAGGAAGCCAAAAGGGCCAAAACCATCACAGCCCAAATCCGGCACCGAAACCCCACTTCCATGGACTCTATAAAATTCATATGCCCCCCTAAAATACTCCCTTACAATCCGACGAAATCCAAAATTTCAGTTTACCAACCTTCCGGACCATGCCCATGGACTCATGGAAAGCCAGGGATCTGACATACATCTCCAGGCCCTGGTCCAGATCCCCATGCTTTTGAAGGGCCAGCCCCATGTTGCCGTAAACCAGCCCCAGCTCGACCTGATCGTTCCGGGCTTCGCTGATGGCAATGGATTGGGAGTAGAGGGCCAGGGCAGCATCCAGATAGCCCAGCTGTTGCCAGACATTGCCCAGGTGGCCGTAACGCAATGCCCGGCTCTCCTGGCTGTAATCCTGGAGATCAAAGGCCTGCCCATAGGCGTCAATGGCCCTTTGGGCTGCCCCTTCCCAAATCAGGATATGACCCAGGCGATTCCAGGCCAAAACATTGGCGGGGTCCAACACCAGTACCATTTCATAGGCCCGTTTTGCTGCCCCAAAATCCAGTATGTAAGCCAGATTGCACAGATCCCAACCAGTACAAGGCCGATGCAGGCAGCAGCGAGAAGGCATTTACCCAAAATGGGTTTATTGTTGACCGGCCCTTTGCCGGAGTCAGAAGACATGGACATGGTAATTCCTCCCCAACCTGTTGTGGAACGTCAACTCAGACTGGGGATTAAACGCCCATCCTTAAAGAAA
>JAKSBM010000551.1 GCA_022361135.1 Desulfobacterales bacterium
ATGGATGCCGAAGAAAATAAGGACGGCAATGTAGACGGACAGCAGCAGGACAAACCAGTGGAACGGAGTCATGGGACCTTCCTTCCGGCCCAATGGAGGCCGGTCTTCTGAGCCGGCCCATAAAAAAACCGGACCGACACGTATCAGCCCGGGGATTTACCGTCTCTCCGAGTTCGTTTGTGTGCAACCGGCAGATATTCTGGCTCGTGGGTCATCCGGTACGGCAACGCCTTCCCATACCGGTGATCCGGTACAGTGGCCGGCCCTGGGGCCTCTGTTGCGCCCGTCCCCACTTACAGCGGCGGGTCCGCCCCGGATTTTCACCGGGTTCCCTGCGTGGCAGCAATTTTATTCATTGGATTTCCTCCATCACCGGGAGGAAACTTGGTTTTTCCTATAACACAGGGATTGGGGGAATACAATCCTTGTGCCCGGACCGGGGCGGGTGAAATTGTTTCCATTGGGCCATTCCCGGCGTGGGTATGGATTGGATGTTTGTCATCCGTGGGCAGGTTTCGAACTTGCCTTACCGGCTGAACATGTTAAGTAAAGCAATGATGGCCCAGTTGTAATTCCATGGGTTTCAGTTCCCAGCTGGGCCTGTCCATTGACATTCATTTAAGGGGGCAGCCATGACACCTTCAGATATTCGGGATAAATTCGGCGATGATTACCAGGCAGATGCAGATAGCTTTATCATGGGGATTGACCAACGGTTCACCCGCCACTTTGCCCAGCGGTTCCAGGGGCTCAATGTTTTGGAAACCTGTACGGGGGCAGGATTTACCACCCTCTCCCTGGCCCGCACGGCCCGCCATGTTCACACCGTTGAAATTGACGACACCCGGCGGGACATGGCCAGGGCCAACTTGGACCGGGCCGGACTCTCCCACAGGATCACCTTTTGGCCGGGGAGCATCATGGATCCGGAACTGCGGACATCCCTCCCCCGGGTAGATGCCGCCTTCATGGACCCGGACTGGGCCGTTACCGGGCCGGACCATATTTATCGGTTCCAGGGTTCCAATACCCGTCCCCCGGCGGACCTGCTTTTGGCGGCCATGATGGATCTCACCGAAAACCTGGCCTTGGTTCTTCCCCCCTTCATTGACCCGGGGGAGTTGGCCTCCCTCCCCGGCCATGAGCGGGAGTCCTTGTTTCTGGAGGGCAGCCATGAATTATTCTGCCTCTATTTTGGCGGTCTCAAGGCGCGGGTGGGGCCCACGGCCTTCCATGTGAATTCCTAGGTCACCTTTCATAATTGTCTTTTGACATGATTTTTGCGCCGTGAACCCACGCCAAAATCCTAAAATTATTAAAAGTCCATTTTTGGTTTTTTAGGTCCGGTGATGCGTTGATTTCGCCATTTCGTCGATTTGATTCCGTTGGGGAATGAACGACCCCATGGCACCCACCCGGGATTTTATCCGTGGTTGGGTTGGATTTGCAGGGGGGGATATGGCTGGATTTTACCTGAGCGTTTGGGGTGATGTGGGTTGAAAGGCCCATTGTTCCTGTGGTTTGTAGCCCGAATGCACGGCTGGATTTTTTTCTGATCCCCCCCCCGGTCCATTGGTTGCCATCCCCGGGGAATTCGGGTAAATTAAAAGAATAATCTTCCCTTCTTTCCATTGACGAAAAAATCAAAGACGAAATATCATGGTAAATTTTAAGAATCTTCCCATCAAATTTAAATTATTCATTCCCTATGCCCTGGTCTTTATTGTGATCCTTTCCCTGACCTTTTCCCTGCTTTTTTTTAGGATTCGCGGGGAGCTGGAATCTAAGATCCTGGCCGACTTGAATGCATCCAATCGGACCATCGCAACCCTGGTGGAGACCATTGTCTCCGTTTCCATTAAAAATCACCTCCGGGGGATTGCCGAGAAAAACCGGGAAATGGTGGCCGGGATTTACCAGGATTTTGAGGATGGGTTCAGCACCGAGGCCGATGCCCGGTTCCGGGCCTCCCGGGTTCTGTTGAGCCAGAGCGTGGGGGAGACCGGATACATCTATTGCATCAACAGCCGGGGGATCAATGTCATTCACCCCAACCCCAGTGTCTGGGGCCAGGATTTTTCCCTGGGGAAGTTCAGTTCCCAGGATTTTGTGAAACGACAGATGGTCCAGAAAAACGGTTATCTGGAGTATGAGTGGAAGAATCCCAACGAGGCCAGCTTTAAACCCAAGGCCCTTTACATGAGCTATTTTGAACCCTGGGATTGGATTATTTCGGTCTCCTCCTACCGGGAGGAATTCTCCAAGCTGGTGAACATCGATGATTTCAAAAGCCACATCATGAAGCTGGAGGTGGGGGATACGGGATATTCCTTCATCCTGGACGCCCGGGGAAATGCCCTGATCCATCCGGAATGGTCCGGGAACATCCAGGATGTCCGGGACATGGATGGCCGTTTCATCATCCAGGAAATCACCCGGTTAAAGAGTGGGAGTTTGAAATACAAATGGAAGGATCCCGTGCGGGGGGAGACCCTGGAAAAGCTCATCGCCTTTCAATACATCCCCACCCTGGACTGGATCGTGGCCTCGGGCAGCTATACCCGGGAGGTTTTTTCTTCCCTCTACGATATCCGGAGAACCTTTGGGGTGGCCCTGGGGCTGGCCCTGTTGGTGACGGCGGGGGTGACCCTGCTCATTTCCTCCACCATCACCCGGCCCCTGACTTCGGTGATTACCCGGTTCGAGAAGGGGGCCGCCGGAACCGGGGAAAACGGGGAGGTGGTCCTGGACCGGATGACCGTGGATCGACGGGATGAAATCGGGAAATTGGGCAAGGGGTTCAATACCTTCATGGACCAGTTGGAAACCTCCCGGAATACCCTCATGGAGGAGATCGGCATCCGCAGGGAGACCGCGGGGCGGCTCCGCCTCTTTGAAAAGGTGTTTGAAAATGCCAATGACGGGATTTTCATCACCACGGAGAACGGGGTGATTGAAAATGTGAACAAGGCCTTCACCACCATCACGGGCTACGGCATGGTGGACGTGGTGGGCAAAAATCCCCGGATCCTTAGGTCGGATCACCACAGCCCCTCCTTTTACCAGAAAATGTGGGCCTCCCTCATTGACCGGGGGGAATGGGCCGGGGAAATCTGGAACCGTCGCCGTTCCGGGGAAGCCTATCCCCAGCTCCTCAGCATCTCCGCCATCCGGGGCCGGGATGGCCGGACCCGGAATTACGTGGCCGTGTTCAGGGACATTTCCGACATGAAGGCCAAGGAGGAGCAGATCAAGCATCTGGCCTTCCACGATCCGTTGACGGATCTGCCCAACCGCTCCCTGCTCAAGGATCGATTGCGCAAGGCCATTTCCATTGCCAAGCGGAGCCAGGAATATATCCTGATCCTCTTCATTGATTTGGATGATTTTAAACAGATCAATGACAGCCTGGGCCATGCCATGGGGGATTTCCTCCTTAAGGAAGTGGCCCGTCGCCTGGTTCGGGCCACCCGGGAGGGGGATACGGTCTGCCGTCTGGGCGGGGATGAGTTCATTGTCATGGCCCCCCAGATTCGAAATATCCAGGATCTCAAGGGGATTGTGGAGCGGATCCAGGGGGTATTCCACACCCAATTTGAATTGGGGGGCAAGCGTTACCCGGTTTCCGGCTCCATCGGGATTTCCGTCTTCCCCGAGGATGGCCGGGACGTGGACCGCCTCATCCGCAATGCCGATCTGGCCATGTATCAGGCCAAACAGACCGGGAAAAACACCTATAATCGCTTTGCCTCAGAAATGGCCTCCGATGATTCAGACCCATCCCGGGATACGGATTCATCCTAGGTTCAGATGATTGCGGAAAAAGGATCTGAATTCATCCTGCCGGTGGCTGACATAGAGGAGGGTGGTTCCCCCCCGTTGGGCAACGGATTCCAGGAAGTCCAGCACCGCCCCCCGGTGGGGGCGGTCCAACCCCTGGGTGGGTTCATCCAGAACCAGGAGTTCCGGGGCTTTGACCAGGGCCCGGGCAATGAGAACCAGCCGCTGCCGGGCAAAGCTCAATTCCCGGAAGGGGGCATGGGCCAAATCCAGCATATCCAGGCGTTCCAGCCATTGGAGCGCCTGTTCCTTTTGGGCCGGAGTGGGGATTTGGTAGAGGCCGATGGAATCAAAGAGGCCGGACAAAATACAGGAGACCACATCACCGGGGACCCGCCAGTCCCGATGGAGGCCCGGGCTGACAATGCCCATGCGCTGTTTCAGCTCCCAGATGGATTCCCCGCTCCCCCGGCGGATGCCGAAGAGGTGGAGGTCGTTGGTATAGCAGGCGGGATGGTCCCCGGTGACCACGGCCAGGAGGGTGGATTTCCCACATCCGTTGGGGCCGGTGACCAGGGTGTGTTCCCCGGGGTAAAGGGTGAGGTCCAATTGGTCAAAGATGATTTTTTCCCCGTATCCGGCCCGGCCTTTTTTAAGTTCAATGATGGGAATCCCGGCCTGTTCCGTGGCCTGGGATGGGGGATCGTCCCGGCCGTATACCGCCTCGGCCCGGCGGGGAAAATGGGCGGTGTCGCCTTCCAGGTCGTGTTCTATCCGGGAGACCATGTCGGCCATGGGCCCCCGGGCCACCAGTTCTCCGGAAGCCACCCTGCCGGCATGGGTGATCCAGCCGGGGATGTCCCCGGGGTTGCGCAGGAAGAGGATGAGGGGAATGCCCCGGTTGAACAGGGTTTCCAGGGCCATGTCCAATTCCTTGCAACTGGCCGGATCCAGACCGTCAAAGGGGTCCTGGAGGATCAATCCTTCGGCCTTGGCCATGAGGGCGGAAAGGAGGAGGAGTTTCCGGGACTGGCCCGTACTCAGTCCCCGGTAGCCCGTATCCAGGTGGGGGGCCATGCCCAGGGCCTGTACCAGGGCGTCATGCTCCCCGGATTCTTCTGCGGTTTGGGGGGCGGGCAGGAAGTCCCGGGCCGGGGTGCCCGGATCCATGCGGTCCATGAAATCGGTGTCGTCTTTTTTCACTTCGGCTTCGTAGACATCCTGGTGGGCCCTGAAGGAGATTTCTCCCAGTTGGGGATTGGTCCCGGCCAGTTTGTGGAGGAAATCGTCCAGACCCGATCCCAGGCGACCGGTGATGCACCAGGCCTGGCCCGGTTGGACCCGAAGGCGGTTGGGGTGGGGCGTCTGCCCCGGGGGGTAACAAATATCCATGGCGGCATTGAAACAGGAAGCGTGGGGTTTGGCAAGGAAAAGCATGCCTTACAAACCCGGTTAAACATGGTATAAGATCCGTGGTGAATCCAATCATCCAATAAAGAGAGTGACATGGGAAGAAAGACCAAAACCAAAACGATTTATGTGGACGTGGACGATGTCCTGTCCAAAACCACCGATACTTACATGGGCGTTGTGGAAAGGGAATTCGGCAAAAAGCGGGACTACGACGACCTGGTGACCTTTGACTTGAAAAAGTCCTTTGGTTTGACCAATGCCGAATTCGATTATTTCTTTGACCTGGTCCACACCCCGGACGTCCTTTTGGGGTATGCTCCGGTGGATGGCTGTGTGGAAACCCTGGAGCACTGGGCCGGGCAGGGCCATACCATTGACATTGTCACCGGCCGCCCCTCATCGGCCCAGGGGGCCACCCTGGCCTGGCTGGACCAATGTCAGATCCCCTTCCATTCCTTCACCATGGTGGACAAGTACAACCGGCCCGATGCCGATCCGGCCATTTCCATTTCCAAGGCGGAGTTCAGCCGGCGTTCCTATGACCTGGCCGTGGAGGATTCCTGGGACATGGCCTTCTACCTCGCCCGGGAGATGGATGTCCCGGTCCAATTGTTCCACCGCCCCTGGAACAACCGCCCCCTGGACCACCATCGGGTTACGCGGATCCGTTCCTGGGATGAGATTCCCTCTACCCCCTGATTCCATTGGGGTCTGCCATCTTTTTCCCCTGTCCGGCGGGGTAACGGCCGCCGGTACGGGTGAGCTTAAAGACAGCGCCGGCCATTGCCGGCGCATTCCTTCCCTTTATTTTCAATCATGAATTCCAGCGACGCCGGGCCATGCCCATGGCCGCAATGAGACCGGTGCCCAGGAGCATGGCCGTGCCCGGTTCCGGGATTACCCCCAGGGCATTGGGGTGGACCCGGTTGCCCGCCAGATGGATGGCCGGAACGGCCCCATTGGGATCCAATCCCCCCGGGGTCACACCAATGGTACTGATGAGGAGTTCCCCCTGGCCCAGGTTGGCCGTGGAGGTGCCGGACCAGTGAAGGTATTGTCCAACGGCCGTGGGGGTCCAGAAATGTACCCGGAATTCCAGGGTGGGACCGGCATGGTCCACGGCGCCCGTGGTGGTGCCGTAGCTGTCATAGGGACCGATGGGTAGATCCGAGGTGTCCCCGGTGAAGTCGGTGAGGGGGGAGGCGGCATCGTATCCGTCGGGATTGTCGCCAAAGACGATCCACTGCCAGCCCTGGCCGGCCACCCATGAATCGTCGTTGTTGTCCAGGATCAGGCGGAACTCGTAGTCGTAGAGGCCGCTGCCGATGTCCCGGACGGAATAGTCAAACCGCAGGGGGCTGGCCCCGGCCGCGGCGGTCAGGGTTAAAAAAAATGATGCGGTGCATAGGTATAATAAAAATGATTTCATTGGTTTCTCTCCTAAATTAATCTCCCGGAACGGCACGGACTTTCCCCGTGGTGGGTTTGGGCGGGAGTTCCGGGCCAAATCCAATCCATTCCGGCACCGTTTTGTGCCGGCGGGAAAACATGCCGTTTAAATTTCCGGGATGGGTTGGGCATTTCTTTTCATACGGGGAATGCATAGGAAAAAAGTATGAGAGAAATTTGCCATGATTAAAGCTAGGGAAACGGGGATGAAAATCAAGGCCCGTAGGGCGTTGAGACGGTGATGTGATGGATGTGTGATATTTGGAACCGGGGATGTGGAGGGGAAATCCCCCGGGGAGAAAACAGGTCAGGGCTGCTTTTCGTCCGGATTTTCCGGGTGGGGAATGAGTCTTTCCCCCGGGGGTGGAGTCTTATACTTTTGTGAGGATTTCAGCCCTGGGCCCAGGAGGTATATTCCCCATGGGCCCTCCTCCGGATCAGGGTAAAACGGCCTGGGCCAGGGCAAAGAGGCCGAATCCCAGGAGGACGACTCCGGCCACCCGTTGGATGCCGGATTTCAGCCCCGGGGTGAAGCCCCGGCCCAGCTGCCGGGTTCCCAGGCAGAGGATGATCCACCAGAGGCAGGAGCCCAGGAATACCCCCAGGACCAGGGCCGCTGCCTGGGGGGTGGATCGGGCCGTGTTAAAGTTGCCCAGGCCCGAGAAGACTGCCCCAAAAACCATGATGGTCATGGGGTTTGCCAGGGTGAGGGCCAGGGTGCCCAGGAAGATCCGGCCCCGGCCACCGGGGGGCGGCCCCTCCAGGGAGGGGGGGCGGACAATGTTCTGTCCCCCCAGCCAGCAGAGGAAGAGGCTGCCCGGGATTTGGAACCAGAGGGCATGGCCCACCAAAAATCCCGACACCGTAGAAATGCCGAATCCGGCCACGGCACCGTAGATACCGTCGGCCGTGGCCGCCCCCAGGCCGGTGAGTAAACCCGCCCGGATCCCCGAGGCCAGGGTTCGGTGGATGCAGAGCATGGCAATGGGACCCACGGGGGCGGCGATGGTGAATCCCAGGATAATCCCCTTGATCAGATGTGCAGCTTCCATATAAAGTCCTTAGGGTGAGGGTTTGGAAGGCATTGTAGAGAATGGCCCGGGTAAAGTACATGGGGGATTCCTGGTTTTCACCGGGGGGGAATTTAAACCTGTAAGGGGGAAAGACAATGGACTTAACAGATGGAAAGCGGGAGCGGCTCCTGGATGAAATCGGCCTGAAAATTCTCAGGGAACTGGGCCGGGACGGCCGGCTCTCCATGCGGCGGCTGGGGGCTTTGGTGGGCCTGTCCACCCCGGCGGTTTCCGAGCGGGTACGGAAATTGGAGGAGGCCGGGATCATCCTGGGCTACCATGCCCATATCCAGCGGGACCCGGATCCCATCACCGCCTTTATCCATCTCAAGACCCCGCCCCAATCCTATCCCCGGGTCCTGGCCGTGCTGGAGAAAAGCCCCCAGGTTCTGGAATGCCATCACATGAGTGGAGAGGATGCCTTTATCATCAAGGTGGGGGTGGCCGAAATGGTTCAGATTGAGGATCTGGTCACCCGATTGAGTCCCTTTGGCACCACCCGGACCCGCATTGTCCTGTCCTCCCCCATCCTGAATCGGTCTTGATTTTCCCCGGGGCGGACTTATGGTGTTTTTCAGGTAGGCGGATTTCAGCCCCTTTGAGACTTAAAATTGAGGAGATGTTACATGGGCAATTGGATTAAAACCACATTTTTACTCACGGCCATGACCAGTCTGTTCCTGGTTTTGGGATATCTTCTCGGCGGCCAGGGCGGCATGTTCATTGCCCTGATTTTTGCCGGGGGGATGAATTTCTTTTCCTATTGGTATTCCCACAAAATCGTATTGAAGATGTACCGGGCCCAGCCCCTGGACCGGAACCAGGCCCCGGAGCTCTTTGACATGGTGGCCCGCCTGGCCCGCCAGGCAGACCTGCCCATGCCCGAGGTCTATCTCATCCCCGAAGCCGCCCCCAATGCCTTTGCCACGGGGCGGAACCCGGACAATGCCGTGGTGGCCGTGACCCAGGGGTTGGTCAACCTCATGGATTCCGCGGAATTGGAGGGGGTGATCGCCCACGAACTGGGCCACATTAAAAACCGGGACATCCTCATTTCCACCATCGCCGCCACCATGGCCGGAGCCATCATGTGGCTGGCCACCATGGCCCGTTTTTCCGCCATTTTCGGCGGTTCCGACGATGAAGAGGGGGGCATGGGACTGGCCGGGGTGCTGGTCATGTCCATCATCGCCCCCATGGCCGCCATGCTGGTGCAGATGGCCGTATCCCGGTCCCGGGAATATCTGGCCGATGCCACGGCTGCCACCATCACCGGCAACCCCGGGGGACTGGCGTCGGCCCTGTCCAAGCTGGGAAGCTACAGCCGGGGACAACAGGTGGACGCCAACCCCTCCACCGCCCACATGTTCATTGTCAATCCCCTTTCCGCCTCCAAGGTGGCCGGTCTTTTTTCCACCCATCCCCCCATTGAGGAGCGGGTGAAACGGCTGGGGGGCCGCAGCAGCGGCGGCAGCTCCGGCGGCGGATTCAAATCGGAATTCAAGGGCGGCTCCGGGGATGCCGATTTTTCCAGCGGCCCGGCCCGGGGACGGAAACGCCCCACCATGGAGGAACAGAGCAAATCCTTTTGGGATAACCTCTCCTGATTCCCGGGGGAACGGGTGTCGACCTTTGTGACTGGCTGTTTTGGGTTCGGAGTGACCTGGAGAAACGCGTTGTTGCAGGTCCATGGAACCGGATGGTCATGGAACGCACCTTAACCTTCCATAAACCCCGGGTTTGGGGGGGACCACGATTCAATTGCCGGACTTGAAGGGGAATTGAAGTAGTGGGGCCGGCGTGGCCGGGGAAGGCCCCTGAAATTTCCCCCTCCTGTTTGATGGCCAATGAAAAAGGCCGGGAATGCCGACACCGACCGGGATCATGGGTTGCTCCCAGGCGATGCCGGCCGATGCAAGATATTCGATCCCGGTTGCGCGGCGACGACAATCCGGGACCGGAACGCATCGTTTCCCGGCCTGTGGTAAATGGTGGGCTAACTGACGTTTAGGACGTCTCTACAGTATCTGACGCTGCGTTCCAGGGCCGTCTTTTCCCGTTCCAGGGAGATTTCCATGCTGTCCAAATCCCCTTCCATGTCCAATTCAATGTTCACCCGGTCCATGTCCGGATTGGCCTTGATGAGCTCGTAGGCCAGGGCCATGTCAAAGTCCCCGTCTCCCACGGCGGCGCCCTGGGCTTTCACCCCCCAGGGCATGTAGTGGATGCGGTTGTCCCGGAAATGGTTGGTAAAGGCTCTGGGGGCGAGATTCTTCACCGCCTCGGTG